>NZ_LHVI01000017.1:0-83385 GCF_001269755.1 Pseudomonas sp. Q12-87
TATTTTATATATTTTTTTGCGTCTGGAGCCTGGCGATTCTAGATATTTACCGCATAAAAAGTCAAAAGTAACCGCCATTTTCTGATTTTTAAGGGGTTCTCAGTGGTTAAAAGATATGGTTCCATATGTTTAAGCGATCTGAGATCGCATCCCCCGAATCCAGGAGCGCGTTGAAATGAGTCAGTTGACCCGATCAGAGTGGGAGACCAAAGCCAAGGCGTTGAGCATTGAGGGGCGAGCTTTCATCGATGGCAATTATGTGCCGGCCGATTCTGGCGCCACCTTCGAATGCTTGAGCCCGATTGATGGGCGCTTGCTTGGCTTGGTTGCCAGCTGCGATGCGGAGGATGCGGATCTGGCGGTCGTCAGCGCCCGGTCAGCATTCGAATCCGGTGTTTGGTCACGCCAGGCTCCGGCAATGCGCAAGGCAGTGATGGTGCGTTTTTCCGAGTTGTTGCAGATCCATGCCGAAGAGCTGGCGCTGTTGGAAACACTGGACATGGGCAAGCCCATATCCGATTCGCTGTCTGTCGATCTCCCAGGGGCCATCGACAGCATTCGATGGTGCGGTGAGGCCATCGACAAGATCTACGATGAGGTCGCGGCGACCTCGGTCGATCAGATCGGCCTGGTCACCCGGGAACCGGTTGGGGTGGTGGCTGCCATCGTGCCGTGGAATTTCCCGCTGATGATGGCGTCCTGGAAACTGGGGCCGGCTCTGGCGACGGGTAACTCGGTCATTCTGAAACCCTCGGAGCGTTCGCCGCTGACCGCAATCCGCATCGCCCAGCTCGCGCTGGAAGCAGGGTTGCCAGCAGGCGTGCTCAATGTTCTGCCAGGCTATGGCCACACGGTGGGCAAGGCGTTGGCCTTGCACCGCGATGTGGATGCCATCGCCTTTACCGGATCGACCCAAGTGGCCAAGCAGCTGTTGGTCTACGCGGGCCAGTCGAACATGAAGCGGGTCTGGCTTGAAGCTGGCGGTAAAAGTCCGAACATCGTATTTGCCGATGCCCCTGATTTGCAGGTGGCCGCCGAGGCAGCGGCGGCGGCTATCGCTTTCAACCAGGGTGAGGTGTGCACCGCAGGTTCACGCTTGCTGGTTCAGGCCTCAATCAAGGAGCGTTTTGTGCCCATGGTGGTCGAGGCGATGAGAGGCTGGAAGCCAGGGCATCCACTCGATCCGGACACGAACGTCGGCGCTCTGGTGGACGGACGTCACCTGGAAGGTGTGCTGCAGCGCATCCAGGAAGGGCAGGCGCAAGGTGCGCGATTATTGTTGGGTGGGCACGCCGCGCAGGTGGAAGTCGGCGGCAGTTATGTCGAGCCAACGTTGTTCGATCATGTCAGCAACTCGATGAAAATCGCCCAGGAAGAAATCTTCGGGCCCGTACTGTCGGTGATCGAATTCGACGATGCCGAAGAGGCGGTGCGCATAGCCAATGACACCCCCTACGGGCTGGCGGCTGCTGTTTGGACGGCTGACCTGTCTCGCGCCCACACCATGGCCCGCGCACTTCGTGCCGGGAGTGTCTGGGTCAACCTCTATGACGGCGGGGACATGATGGCGCCGTTCGGCGGCTACAAGCAGTCCGGCAATGGTCGGGACAAATCTTTGCACGCCTTTGATAAGTACACCGAGATCAAAGCCACCTGGATACAGCTTTGAGCTAGTCCTCGTTAAGCGCTCGCAGGCGGGGCTGCTCCGCCTGCTTGATTCCCACCCATACAAATTCCTTTTTAAAGGATGTAAACCATGAACAGCTCGTTAGGCTCCACGGTGGTTGCGGACCAGGACGCGGAGCAACTCCGTGCGCTTGGGTACACGTCGAATTTCGAACGCAGCATGAGCCTGTGGGAGAACTTCGCCCTCGGGTTCACCTATCTGTCGCCAGTGGTGGGGGTCTACACCTTGTTCGGCCTGTGCCTGGCTGCGGGTGGGCCGCCGATGTTCTGGTCCTACCTGTTGGTGGGAGCCGGTCAAATGCTGGTGTGTCTGATTTTTTGCGAAGTGGTATCCCAGTATCCGATTTCCGGTGGTGTCTATCCTTGGGCCCGTCGCCTGGTGGGCAAGAAATGGGCGTGGATGGTCGGGTGGATCTATGCCATTTCCCTATGTGTGACCATTGCTGCCGTTGCGCTGGGTGCTGGTCCATACATTGCCAACCTCATGGGCTTTGAATCGTCGCCAGTGACCAATACCGTCGTCGCTCTGATTCTGACGGCCATCGCCACGGTCCTGAACCTCAGTGGCACCAAGCTATTGGCGCGGGTGGCGATGTTTGGCTTCCTTTGCGAATTGGTTGGGGCCCTGCTGATCGGTGGATACTTGCTGATCTTCGAGCGCCACCAGCCTTTGAGCGTACTGTTCAATACGTTCGACATTTCTATCGACGGCGCTTATTGGCCGGCTTTCCTTGCCGCCTCGCTGGCGGGGATGTTCCTGTACTACGGTTTTGAAGCCTGCGGTGATGTTGCTGAAGAAACACCCAACCCCAGTCGTCAAGTCCCCAAGGCGATGCGGATGACCATTTGGATCGGCGGTGCCGCCTCGATTTTCGCCGCCCTGGCGTTGATCCTTGCGGTGCCTGACATCGCCGCCGTTATCTCCGGCCAAGACAAGGACCCGATGTCCACTATATTTGGAGCGGCGTTTGGTCCTGTCATGTCTCGTGTAGTCATGGGCGTGATCACGGTTTCGTTTGTTTCCTGCGTGCTGAGCTTGCAGGCATCTGCCAGTCGCCTGCTCTATGCCTACGCCCGAGACGAAATGCTCATGGGTAGCGCCATGTTGAAAAAGCTCTCGCCCGCTACCCATGTTCCGACCGCCGCCCTGATGGTCTGTGGTGTGCTGCCGGCGATCATCGTGTGTGTCGGCTTCTATCTGCAAAACGCGGTTGCGTTGGTGGTGAGTTTTGCCGCCATCGGCATCTACCTGGCGTTCCAGATGATTGTCAGTGGTGTGTTGTACGCGCGCATGCGTGGTTGGAAACCCCAGGGTCAGTTCACCTTGGGGCGGTGGGGCTGGATCGTGAACATCGCAGCGCTCTGCTACGGCTTGTTCGCGATTGTAAACATGTCCTGGCCGCGTACTCCGGATGCGCCCTGGTACGTGAACTACGGCATCGTGCTGGTCGGCGCCATTGTGATTTTCGTGGGGCTTGTCTACATGGTTCTGTTTCGTCCCTACGAAAAAGGTACCGCTCCGGCCGCGGATGCGTGGAAAAAAACCTAGATGACATCGCCGCCTGCCGCCCAGTGCGGCAGGCGGATCCATTACACCCAATTTTTCATAAGCCTGTTTAATTTCAGAAAACCCGCTAGCATCCGCAACGATCCCTCCGCATCCTTGGACCCCACTTCATGAATTTGCGTTTGCTTGCAGCCAGTCTGTTTCTCACCAGTACCCTGAGTCATGCCGCCGGGCCGGAACCCACTCCCAAGGCCTTGGAAGAACAGATCGGCCACTTGGTGGCGCTCCTCAAGGACAGCTATGCCACTGGCTACCCCGACGCGGCGATGACCCAGACGTTGGATACCGGAGAGGATAGCCAGGTAACGCTTGTGGTCTTCACCATCGAAGGCTTTGGCATGGGCAACAATTACAGCCAATACCTGGCGGCTTTTACGCCCGAAGAGAACGAAGAGGGCGTGACGCACTACAACCTGCTGGATGTGATGCGCATTGGCGGCGACAGCTGGCGTTCGATCGATAAGCTGGACGCCAAGCTGGTCAGTGACCCTACGGGCGAGCAAACCCTGATCGATATCCCGGCGATGCAGAACACCGACGACGATGCGCCGAACTTTCCAACCAAAGCCGCGGTTATTCACTTGTCGCTGGATGGCGCCCAATCGGTCCGGCTGATGGAAGTGAAGTGAGGCACTTCTGACCCGTCTCATGGGCGCTCACTCCCATCGAAACGCCAGCCTCCCGGGCTGGTTGCGAAAAAAAGGAACGTTTAAGCCTACTGAACGTCGACTCTGTAACTAAACATTTCACCTAAGTCCATACGCTGTCGCGCGGTTCTGAAACAGACGCAACGACAGCGAGCGGCCAGCAGGTCAGCCCTTATGAGCGAAGAAATGAAGTGCAGTGTCGAGTTCAACGGTCGTGCCCTCGAAGGGAAGGCCGACCAGCCGCTGATTGATTTCCTGGCAGAGCAGGGCATCCATCTGCCCCATGTCTGCTATCACCCAGCCCTCGGGCCGATACAAACCTGTGACGTCTGTTGGGTCGAATACAACGGCGAAATGGTCCGCGGTTGTACGCTGCGTTCAGCCGACGGTATGAACCTGACCAGCAATGTTCCCCATGTCCAGACCGCGCAGGAGGAGGGGATCGACCGTCTTCTCGCCAAGCATGAGCTGTATTGCACGGTGTGTGAGCACAACACCGGCGATTGCACGCTGCACAATACATTTGCCGACATGAACCCTGCGATTCAACGTTACAAGTACCAGCGCAAACCGTACGACAAGGATCATTCGAATCCGTTTTATACCTATGACCCTGACCAATGCATCCTCTGCGGGCGCTGCGTAGAGGCTTGTCAGAACGTCGAGGTCAACGAAACGCTCAGCATCGATTTCACCCAGGAACATCCACGAGTGTTGTGGGATGGCGCAACCACCATCGAAGGCTCCAGTTGCGTGAGTTGTGGCCATTGCGTCACGGTTTGTCCGTGCAATGCGTTGCTGGAAAAAACCATGCAACCGGACGCAGGTCCTCTAACGTCGATGCCGCAAAACATCAAACGGCCCATTATCGATGCAGTGAAAATCATTGAAAACACCATCGGGGCACCGCCCATCACCGCTGTTTCGGTCATGGACATGCATTGGCGACAACCTGAAATCAAGCGCACCAAAACCGTATGCACCTATTGTGGCGTGGGCTGTTCGTTCGAAATGTGGACCCGTGACCGCCAGTTGCTGAAAGTGCAGCCGGTGATAGACGCGCCGGCGAACGGGATTTCGACGTGCGTCAAAGGCAAGTTCGCCTGGGACTTCGTCAATAGCGAAAAACGCCTGACCACCCCGTTGATCCGGGAGAACGGCCAGTTCCGCGAGGCCGGCTGGGATGAAGCGTTGGCGTTGGTCGCCGAGCGTCTGTTGAGCATCAAGCGTGATCACGGCGCCGACGCCATCGGGTTCATTGGCTCCAGCAAGGCCAGTAACGAAGAGGCCTACCTGACGCAGAAAATCGCGCGCTTGATCATCGGTACCAACAGCGTCGACAACTCCTCGCGTTATTGTCAGAACCCCGCGACACAAGGGCTTTTTCGCACGGTCGGCTACGGAGGCGATGCCGGTACGATCAAAGACCTGGAACAAGCGGACCTGATCGTACTGGTGGGCAGCAATCTGGCGGAGAACCATCCGGTGATTGCCTCGCGAATCAAGGCAGCACGCAAGCTCCGCGGGCAAAAACTGCTGGTGGTCGATCCTCGCAGACACGAAATGGCCGAACGTGCCGACCTGTTCCTGCAAATCAGGTCCAGCACCGACATCGTCTGGGCCAGCGCAATGTCGCGCTACATGTTCGATCATGGCTATGCGGACACGGCATTTTTGCAAAATCGAGTGAACCAGGTGGACGAGTACCGTCGCTCGCTGGAGCCGTTTACCCTGGGCTTCGCCGCCCAAGTGACCGGCCTGGCGGAAACCGACCTGACCGCTGCGGCGCAGATGATCGGTGAGGCAAAAAGTGTCTGCCTGTTGTGGGCAATGGGCATCACCCAGCACAGCCACGGCGCAGACACCAGTACGGCGCTCTCCAACCTGCTGCTGGTCACCGGCAATTATGGACGTCCGGGTACTGGCGGATACCCGATGCGGGGCCATAACAACGTTCAGGGGGCCAGTGATTTCGGCTGCCTGAAAGACGTTTATCCGGGCTATGAAAAGGTCACCGACGAAGCCGTCCGGGCCAAATGGGCCAAGGCGTGGGGCGTCACCCCCGAGCAGTTGTCGAACAAGGCGGGCGAAGACAATTTCCTGATGGTGCAAGACGCCGCCAACCGAAAGATCAAGGCGATGTACGTGATTGGCGAGGAGACCGCGTTCTCCGACGCCGACACCGAAAACGTGCACGAGGCGTTCAAAACGTTGGACTTCATGGTCGTCCAGGACATTTTCTTCAGCCGTACCGCGCAGTTTGCCGACGTGGTCCTGCCAGGCTGCCCCAGCGTTGAAAAAGAGGGGACGTTTGTCAACACCGAGCGGCGGATCCAGCGCTTTTATGAAGTGTTTGCCCCGTTGGGAAACAGCCTGCCCGACTGGCGCATCCTGACCGACCTGGCGAAGAAAATGGGGCATGACTGGGGTTATGAGCACCCCTCGCAAATTCTTGACGAAGTCGCCGGCATTGCGACGTTGTTCGCCGGTGTGAGTTACGAGCGCCTGGAGGGCTGGAAATCGCTGCTATGGCCGGTACGGCCAGATGGCACGGATACGCCGCTGCTCTACACCGACCGTTTTCATACCAGCGACGGCAAGGCGGTGCTTTATCCGCTGGAGTACAAGCCCCCGGCGGAAGCGCCGGACAGCGAGTTCGATCTGATGCTGGACAACGGCCGGATGCTTGAGCATTTCCAGGGCAATAACCAGACAGGGCGCGGCGACCGTCTCGACTCACTGTCGCCAGAATGGTTCGTCGAAGTCAGCCCCGAGCTGGCCGCGCAGCGCGGCATAGAGGAAGGCACGATGGTCCGGATCACGTCTCGTCGCGGCGCTGTCTCGGTGCCGGCCGTCATCACTGATCGGGTTCAGGGAAACGTGCTTTTCCTGCCAATCCACCAGGGCAAGCCCGGCATCAATGAACTGACCGGGGAACATCATGACCCAGACGTGAACACGCCCGCCTACAAAGAAGTCGCGGTGAAAATGACCATCATGAGGGAACAATCCCGAAGGCCCACCTTGCCCCGCGGCAATTTCCGCAATGGCCACCGGACGCCGAACGACGGCGTGGACGTTGCGGCGAAATGGGCACGAGACGATTACGCGCCAATCGACGCACCAGCGCCCCACCCGGAGAGATGCTAATGGCCGAGCCCATCGACTACGACGTCAAGCCGAGTAAAACCGGGCTTGACGCAAGGGAGGAACTTGATCGGCTCCTCCAGAGCCTCCACGAGCACGGCGTGTTGCGCATGGCCAATGATCTGGTCTGCGCGAACACCGCGATCGCCAAAGTGCTTGTGGACGGTCTGAACAAAGAGGGAACGCTCAACGTCATCCAGAACCTGTCGATTCTGGCGATGGCGCTGTCCCGTGTTCCCCCCGAGGATTTTTACCGCGTGGTCTTCGCCTTGAAGGATGCCGGCGCCGCCATCAGCCAATGGACCGCACCCGATGATAAAAGCGCCGCGCCGGGCGTTCGCGGCACCTATCGCCTGCTGCAAGACGAATCGCTTTGGCGGGCGATAACCCCGCTGCTGGAAGGTTTGAAAGCGATGGGCGAGGGGATGAAAAGACCGGTCGACAAACCCATCAGTGACTTCGCTGGCAAACCCAGCGACGCGTGACTGGAGCCTGTCCATGGAACCGATGGATCCGGCGTTGCTGCTAGCGCGCTACCAGTTCGCGTTCACCATCAGCTTCCATATTGTCCTGGCGGCATTTTCCATTGGCCTGGCCAATTACTTGATGGTGCTCGAGGGGCTGTGGTTGTGGCGCAAGCGTCGTGTCTACAAGGACATCTACACCTTCTGGCTGAAAATTTTTGCATTGACGGTCGCGGTCGGCACAGCGTCCGGGCTGGTCATGGAATTTCAGTTCGGCATGCACTGGAGTGCGCTGTCGCGGCGCGCAGGCGCTGTGCTGGGACCCTTGATGTTCTACGAGGTGATGGTGGCTTTCTTCCTTGAAGCCGGCTTTATCGGTGTGATGCTCTTTGGCATGAACAAGGTCGGGCCACGCCTGCATTTTCTGTCCACCTGCGCCGTGGCCGTGGGTTCGTTGTTCAGTGCTTTCTGGATACTGTCCGCCAATTCATGGATGCACACGCCGGCTGGATTCAGCATCGGTGGCGATGGCCGCTTCGTCCCGGTCGACTGGCTTGCGATCGTGTTCAATCCATCGTTTCCCTACCGCATGGTGCACATGAGCCTTGCAGCCTTTCTTGGCACGGCGATGCTGGTCGGCGGCGCGGGGGCCTGGCACTTGTTGCGCAACAGTGCTCATACGTCGGCCAGGGTCATGTTTTCCATGGCGCTATGGATGGCAGCGCTGGTGGGGCCCTTGCAAATCGTGGCGGGTGATCTGCACGGTGAAAATACCCGAGACCACCAGCCGCAAAAGCTCGCCGCCATGGAAGGTTCCTGGCGGCGGCCTGAGGCAGGCCAAGGCGAACCACTCAGGCTGTTTGCGGTGCCTGACCAGGTCAACCGCAAAAACCAATTCGAGCTGGCCATTCCGCATCTGGGCTCGCTGTATTTGCGACATGACTGGACCGGCACCATCAAGAGTCTGGAGGAGTTCGCGCCGCAGGATATTCCGCCGGTGGCCATGGTGTTCTATGCGTTCAGGGCCATGGTGGGCATCGGACTGCTGATCGTTGCATTGGGGATTGCCAGTCTTGTCCTGCGTTGGCGCGGTCGGCTCTATGAGTGTCGATGGCTGCTGCGCTGCTCGGTCATCATGGCCCCGGCGGGATTTGTGGCGATGATCTGTGGGTGGATCGTGACTGAGGTCGGGCGCCAGCCGTTTACCGTCTACGGATTGATGCGCACGGTCGACAGCCACTCCGGGCAACCGCTGTCGTTCGTCGCGGGCAGCACGCTGGCCATCATGGCGGTCTACCTGATGGTCTTTAGCCTGGGGTTATTTTATTTGCTGCGGGCGATTGCCCGCTTGCCAGCCGATGCCCAGAGGGCCGAAGAATGAACACCTGCGCTGGGCAAGGACATCGTCATGTTCATTTCTGAGGCGTTGCTCCCCGATCTTGCCGCCGCAGCGATCGCGTTCACCATCATCACGTACGTCGTCCTGGATGGGACTGACCTGGGTGTCGGAATACTCTTCGCCACGCGCCGTGACGCCAACGAAAAAGCAATCATGGTGAGTTCCATCCTGCCGATCTGGGACGGTAACGAGACGTGGCTGGTGCTGGGTGGCGGAGGGTTGCTGGCCTTGTTCCCGGTAGCCTACAGCCTCATTTTTTCCGCCCTGTACATGCCGGTCATCGTCATGCTGCTGGCGTTGATTTTCCGGGCGGTTGCGCTTGAGTTTCGCGCTGATGCGTCTTCGCGGATGAGGCGTTGGCTTGACGTTACATTGGTCGCCGGATCGTTGATCGCGGCGTTTTGCCAAGGCGCCATCATGGGCTGCGTGGTGCAAGGCATCGAACAGCAGGATGGCCAGTTCGCCGGCAACGGTTGGGAATGGCTGAGTGCGTTTTCGCTGACCTGTGGCGCGGTGTTGGTCATCGGCTACGCGTTGCTGGGCAGTTGCTGGTTGGTCTGGCGTACCGAAGGCCACTTGCAAGCGACGGCCAGGCGCCAGGCGCGAATACTTGGCTGGCTGACGTTGTTGGGGATGGCCGCCATCGTCGTCTGGACCAGCCAGTTGCTGCCGGTCTACCGCGACAATCTTGCAGAATCAAGCCTGAGCGTGCCGCTGTTGTTGGTCCAGGGTCTGTTGCTGGTAGGGTTTCGTTGGGCCTTCTCCAGCCGTTTCGAATTCCTGCCGTTGTTTGCCGTACTGGGATGGTTCGGCGTGGCCTTCGTTGCGGCGATCATCACGCTGTACCCGCTGATCGTGCCGTCGGCGCTTTCGATAGAGCAAGCCTCGGCCCCGGCGTCGAGCCAGTCTTTCATGCTGGTCGGTTTCGCTGTGCTGGTGCCGGTCACGCTTGCCTACAACACCTGGGGGTTCTGGGTGTTTCGAGGCAAGGTGAAGCGCGAGCAGGTTGACTCAGGCGCATGACGGAAGTGCCCCTTCCCATGCTTGTAGAACCGGGGCAGATGTACGTTCTATCAGTTCAATCCTCGGCGGGAATCTCGGCGTCTTGACTGGCTTGCTCGGCCAGCTTCAATCGGTCAGCCTTGCTGATGTATTGGGTTTTGCTTTTGGGCGCCAGTTTGGCGCTGGCTTTCTTGGCGTTGGCCTTCAACAACTGGTTGATCTTCTTACGACGGTTCATACCTTTTCTACTCGGCTGGCAGGTTTACGCATCATAACAGCTTGGATCATCGGTCAGGCTCGTCGCCATCAGGCATCTTCCGGCAGCACGGCCCCGGCACTTTCGGCGACCAGCGAGTCGCCAATGGCGTAGAACTGCCCACCGGCAATGTAGTGCAGGCTGCGCAGTTGCGTGGGCGCAGTGTCGAAATACCAATGCCCGTCGCGGAATACGCGGGTGTCTGCCCAGGCGCCGACGACTTCTGCGATGAACAGGTCATAGGCCTGCTGGTTGTGGGTTTCGGGGATCAGTCGACAGGCCAGCCAGGCCGAGCAGCCGGCAACGAATGGCACATCGTGGCCGTCAATGCTGAACAGCTCGACACCGCTGTGTGCAAGTTTATGCGGGTCGTCGAGCAGGCTGAGATTGCCTACCTGATAGGTGAGCTCAAGCTGGGCCACGGTTGGCACTTGAATCACCAGCATGCCGCTTTTTTCCACCAGCGCTCGCGTCCGGGTGCTCTTGTCCAGGACCACGGTGAGCTTGGGCGGCGAAAAGTCCAGCGCACAGGCCCAGGCAGCGGACATGACATTGTCGACACCGTCGTGGCGGGCAGAAACCAGGACGGTGGGGCCGTGGTTGAGGAGGCGATAAGCTTTCGGCAGCGGGACGGGGGCAATGTTGGCGTTCATCGATGCTCCTTGGGTCAGGGGAGGGTTAACAAGCCAGGCGGCAACCGGGCGCTATTCTGTCAGCTTACGCAATGGAGCGCGGAGCATCATTGCAACAGAACGTGCGATGGCTGCCTTTGCTCCGGACAATCGCCTTGCGCCGCCCGGCAGTGCGCGTTTCAGCGCACGCGCTTGCGGCTCTGCACCGCCAGGTCCAGGGCTTTTTGCATGTCCAGCCGCGCCGAACGGCCCACGTCCTTGTCGTTGAGCTGGTAGCTGCGCTCGGAGGGCAGGATGGGCGCGGTGAGGTCCTCGGCATCCATCCGTTCGAAGTCGTGATTGTCGCCGATAGTCATGGCGCTGCGGCGCAGCAGCATGCGCACTTGCTCGGGTTCGAGTTGCGGGTTGATGGACAGCATCGCCGCCACCAGGCCCGCAACCATGGGCGTTGCGTAGGACGTACCGCAATGCACCGCACCGGCCTGGCCGGCGCTGACCGTCGAGGCGTGGGCGCAAGCGGCGGCTGTGATGTCGACGCGCATGTCGATATTCGAGGAACGGCGCTTGACCGCATAGGCCGGGTCGTCGACTGCGATCCCGGCGCGCGCGCTGCGCTGGTGGCCGCCGACCACCAGCAGTTGCTCGGTAATGAACGAGGAGGGCAAGCGGTATTCATCGCTGCCCGAGAACGATGAGCCATTGCCGGCGGAGTTTATTACCACCACGTCGGGATGTTCCTTGCGCAGCCACAGGAAGAACTCCTCGAGCAACTCCTCGTACCCACCCATGGCGATGCCCGAGCGCAGCAGTGAGTCCACCTCGTCGCCTTTGACGTCTTTGGCGCCGACGCGATGAATGCCCCAGCTCCAATTGAGCACGCGCACGCCGTCTTCCACGAGGTTAACCGAGGCGGCGATATTGGCAGTGATTCCGGCATCGGAATTGCGCTCGACAATGACCTCGAAGCCACCGCTCGCCTGGTCCAGACCACGCAGCAAGCCCGTGTTGCCGCCATTGTCCCAGCGCGCGGCGAGGATGCCGGCGACTGTGGTGCCATGGTTGTCCGGCTTATCCGCATCGCGTGCGTAGACGCAAGTGCGCGGCAGCGAGCAAGCCCCGACGTAGTCCGCAAAGTCCGCGGTGTCGAAATCCACCGCGCGCTCGATCAAGCCGATGCGCACCGGTTGGGGCTGCACAGGCGTCTGCCGCCCGGGGACGCGCCGCTGATAGTAGTTCACCGCATCGAGAAAGCGATTCGCGGCCCATTCATCCGAGTCCGTGGCCGGTTTTTTCGGCTCCTCAGCCTGTGCCTCGACAGGGGCTTGTTCGGCCTCTTCGGCGGCGGACTCCTCGATCACCACGGCGTCCACGCTGGTCTCGCTGCCCAGGCGCAGTACCAGTGCGTCACGCTGCACCAGGTCGCTGGCGGGCAGGCGCAGTTGGTACAGGTTCAGCGGCGCAATGCTGCCGACGACCGTCGCGCCGTACTTATGGGCAAGACGCTCAGCCTCCTGGTGGCCGTCCTGGTCTTCTTCGATCAGCACGCTGACCAGATCGACGTATGTGGTCAAGCCGTCCATGTTCTTCGCCACTTCGTCCGGCCCTGCGGCCAGTACGTGGCTGTTACGCAGGGTCAGCCAGGCCGCGTTGCTGGAGCGTGGGCCGTCCTCCAGCCAGAGGGGAGCGCTCTGGTAACCGTCGCTGGCCAGGCGCAAGCGCAAGTTTTGCCCGTCGCGCTGCACCGCATCCGCAGGTATCGCCTTCGCACCCAACTTCAAGCGTGGGGTTCCATCGCCCATGCCGTGCACGGTCAGGCACCATTCCTGGTGCTGGCTTTGCAGCAGGTCACCGCACCGTTTCAGGCTTGCCAGGCGCAGTGGCTCTTGCGCAGCGGCCGGCGCACTGGCGGCCAAAGCGAACAACGTGGCGAGGGCAGCGGATCGAAGGGGCATTGGGCGGGGTTCCTGGGCAGGCTCGTTTTGTTCCGACTGCGGCAATGCCTGCTTCGTTCAGGGCGAGACCATTCAAGGAGGGGCCGGTAGCAATTATCGGCACAAGCGCGGCAATCGACTTTTCGATCAGCAGTGGGTCTAGGAGTGCCCAGCGCTGATTCATAGGGATTTGAGCAACACTGTTTGTCCTGTCGATCGATTTTTACGCGCTCGGGCACCCCTTAACATCGTCTCCAAGCCGCAAGCATTAGCTGATGCGGACACAACCAACGAGACGGTGAAGAACATGAACATGAAAAAAATCGCAGCGCTCCTGATGCTTGCCAGCCTGGGCGCCAATGCTTATGCGGACACGACGAATACTTCGAGCACCCCGATCGAAACCTACAATTACTCGACGAAGCTGGACATCGAACACGTGATCTCCATCACCGAACCAGCGAACGAATGTGCGCCCGTGCCGGTACAGATGACTTATGAAGACTCCCATGGCCAGCGGCATGTCCTGCAGTATCAAACGATGGGGACCGGTTGCTCCAATTGACCGGTGCGTAACGATGGAGGGTCGACACTCCATACCTGCCGCACTAAGTGTTTTTAGCTCCGACAATAGCTGCATCCGATGCCAGCAACTGCGGGATTGATTGCTTGAGAAAATCCACCCAGGTTTTGGTTTTCGCATCCATGAACTTGCGCGATGGATAGATCGCGAACAGGTTCAACTCCTCCAGTCGGTACTCAGGCAACACCCGCACCAATGTCCCCGCCCTCAGACCGCGTACGGCCGATGCGATTGGCTGAACGCCGATTCCCATGCCTTTTTCAATCGCTGTGGTCATGCCATCGGCAGTATTGATGTGAAAAGGCGAAGCGCCAATGGTGATGGTTTCCAAGCCTCGCGGGCCGTCGAACGTCCATTCCTCAGCCGGCATCACGGTGTTGACGATACGCAGGCACTCATGCCCGCCAAGCTCGCCGGGAGAGTCCGGCACACCGCGTTTGGCCAGATAGGCAGGTGATGCGCAGAGGACGCTGTAAGTCATGCCCAGCCGTTGGGCGACGAAGCCCGAGTCCGGCAGGTCGCGTGCCAGCACAATGGACATGTCGTAGCTTTCCTCCAGTAAATCCGGAACGCGGTTGGTGAGGGTCAGGTCGAACAAGACCGTCGGGTGAATTTCCCGGTAACGGGCAATCGCGTCGATTACGTAGTGATTGCCAATGGCCGACATGGCGTGAATCTTTAAACGACCGACTGGCACGGTGTGGGCAGTTCCCGCTTCTTCCTCGGCCTCGCGTACGTTGTCGAGGATCTGTTCGCAGCGTTGCAGGTAGCGCACGCCCGCTTCCGTGAGCGCGAGACGGCGGGTGGTGCGGTTGATCAAACGGGTGTGCAGGCGGGCCTCAAGGGCCGTGACGGCTTTGGAAACGTTGGTGGTCGTGGTGTCGAGCAGTTGCGCTGCGGCAGTGAAGCTGCCGCTTTGGGCTACGGCGTTGAAAAAACGCATGCTCTGGAAGAGGTCCATTTTTTCATCTCGCGGTTCGGGCAGGGAAGTTTGGGGAGGGCGGCCCTTGCGCAACCGCACCGTCGTCTATCAGCTTGTACGGGCAATAAAGCCTGGAACACCGGTTTCGATCACTGAGTTGAATCGAATCCGGGTGGTAATGTCCTCTTTGATTTCTCGCATCGCCCGGTGCGGCAGCGTCGCCAGATGGAAATTTTCCCGTATACGGTCCGGTTTCGCCGAAGTCGTCAGGAAAGCCGTCCCGCGTTGAACTGCCCACGCCAGCGCCACTTGTGCCGGGGTGCGTTGTACATGCCGGGCGATGCCGGTGAGCACCGGATCTTCCAAGACATTGGGCAGCATTCCATGCCCCAGCGGCGCAAACGCCAGCAAGATAATCCCGTGTTGTTTGCAAAACTCCAGCATTTCCCATTCCGGCAGGTAAGGGTGCGATTCTATCTGCACCACGGAAGGCTTGATTCGCGCGCCGGCAACGATGGTTTCCAATGCCTCCAGCGTTATATCCGAAAGGCCGATGGATTTGCAGAGGCCTTCGTCCACCAAGCTTTCAAGGGCGCGCCAGGTGTCGAGCAGGGTAATGCCGCCATCGTATATGACGTGTCCGAAAACGTCCCGTGGATCCTGTTCGTCGCCGGGTTGGAAGGCGAACGGAGTGTGGATCAGATAGCAATCGAGGTAGTCGACCTGAAGGCGCCGGCAGCTCGCTTCGAACGCCGGCTTGACCCGTTCGGGTCGATGGTTGGTATTCCACAGTTTGGTGGTGATGAACACATCCTCACGGCGGATTTTACCGGCGGCAAATACCTGCTGGAACGCCATGCCAATCCTCTCTTCGTTGCGATAGCGCTCGGCGCAGTCAAAGTGCCGGAAACCCGTCTCCAACGCATGTTTGACTGCGTCGCAGGTGGCTTCCAGATCACGGAACAGCGTGCCAAATCCTACGGCGGGCATCGAGCCAGCGCCGTTATTCAGCGGCAGGCGCGTGTCGCGAAGGTCATCGTGAAAGGCTTCGTATGTCATGTCGGTTCTCCTAAAGGGGCCATCAGAGTGGTAAGGAATCGGTACGAATCGTGGCGACATTGGGCACGATGACGCCTGCGTCATTGCCGCCCAGGGCCACGAACAGCTGGACCACGTCCAGATAACGCGCGGTCTGTACGCGGATCTGCCCGAGCAGCGCTTGCTCATAGGCGCGTTCGGCTTCAAGCACTTGCAGGATGCTGTTTTCGCCCTGGGCGTAAGCCTGTTGGTTCAACTGCAAACTGGTGTCGGCGGCGCGCAAGGCGTCGTCCTGCGCAGCGTTCTGCTCGGCACCGTGATTGATGGCCTGCAAGGTGTCCGCAATCTGGCCAAATGAGCTAACGACCGTGTGCTGATAGCGGGCGAGGGCGGCGTTGTAACCGTCAACGGCGGCCTGGCGCTCAGCCTTGAGTGCGCCGCCATTGAAGATCGGCGCAGTCATTCCGGCGGCCAGACCCCAGAGGGCGGCGCCGCCATTGCCGGATGCGGCTTGGGTCAGTGAGGCCGAAAGCTCGACGTGCGGATAAAGGCTGGCAGTCGCTACGCCCACTGCTGCGCTGGCCATATGCAACTCGGCCTCGGCTTGCAGGATGTCCGGACGTGTGCGAGCCGTCTCGGACGGCAGGCTGACCGGAATGCTCGACGGTGAAGCAAAGTCATCGAGGACGAAGTCTGGCGCGATCCAGTCCGCCGGGCCTTTGCCGGCAAGGATCGACAGTGCGTGCCGAGCAGCGTCGCGCTGTTGGGCGAGTGGTGGCAGCAGCGTGCGATCCTGGGCAAGGCGGGTTTCGGCCAGTGACACGTCGATCCGGGTCGTGGTGCCGCTCTGGTGTGCCCGGCGGACCAGTTCAAGGTTTTTCGCATCGTTGGACAGCAGCGTTTGTACTGCCCTGATTTGCGCATTGGCTGAGGCAAGCAGCAGCGCTTGCTGGGTGACGTCCCCGGTCAGCGTGAGGTAGGCCGCCTCATAACGATGCTTCTGCAGGTCCGCGAATGCTTGTTGCCCTTCGACCGCGCGTTCGAGGCCGCCAAACATGTCCAGGTCGAAAGCCACCCGTGGGCCGATCGCATAAACATTCGACACGCTCGGCTCAGAAGCTGTGTGGGTGCGTTGACGCCCGGCGGTAGCGCCAACATTCACTTGCGGATAAAAGGCACCTTCCGCCGCCGCAACAGACGCCGCGGCTTGGCGAATGGTCGCATCGGCGGCCACCAGTTCGAGGTTGCCATCGATGGCTTGGCGCATGACTTCGTCGAGCTTGGGCGAACGGAACGCCGACCACCAATGGCCATTGATCCGCTTGCCCATTTCAAACTGCCCACCGGCCGATTGCTGCTCGGCCTGTGGGTCGTAGTGCTGCGACGAACGGGTGGCAGGGCGCACAAAGTCGGGGCCGACGATGCAGGCGCAAAGCATCAAAGCCATCCCTAGCGCGTTGACGGTGCACAGGAACGCAGAACGGGTGAAGCGCAGGGACGTTTTCATTTTCCGGACTCCACGAATATCAGTTGGCTGCAACAGGCTTGCGAAGGAACAACACCAGTGGGCTGACGATGAGTATCGCCACCAGCAAGATCTTGAATTGACCCACCACTGCAACGAACGCCGCCTGGTGGGTGACCAGATGATTAAGACCTTCAAGCTCCGGTAGCGAGATGGGCGGTGTCATCCGATAGGGCGTTAAATGACTCGCCAGCGCCACGTGCATCGCCTGGGTGTTATTGAAGAAATAGAGTTGCACCACCGCCACGCCGAGGGTGCTGCCGTAGACGCGCATCAAGTTGAAGAATCCGGCGGCCTCGGGACGCAAGATCGGCGCGATCGTGCTGAACGCGACCTTGCTCAGCGCCGGCATCAGGATGCCGAGGCCGATCCCTTGGACGAATCCGGTCACCGCCACGGGCGTCCAGTCCATGAGGGGTGAATAGCCGAGCATCAGCCAATTGGCATAGGCCACCAGGGTGATGCCGATCACGATGAATAGGCGAACGTCGATCCACACCGGCGCGCGACCCATCAGCAGGAACGCCCCAACCAATGCGATGCCCCGCGGGACTGTCAGCAAACCCGTGGCATCCGGGGGGTAGCCGAGGATTTCATCGAGCATCGGCGAGGTCAGCGCCATCGTCGACAGCAGGACGAAGCCAAGGGCGAAGAACATCACCGTCGACAGGATGAAGTTACGGTCCCTGAGCAATCCCTTGCCGAGAAAATGCACCTTGGCAGTCAGCACATGGACGAGGAACAGGTACAGCCCGAGTGCACAGGACAGCGCTTCGACCCAGATTTCCGGCGAGTCGAACCAATCCAGGCGTTCGCCACGGTCCAAGAGCATTTGCAGGGCGATCATGCCGAGGGTGAACGTGCCAAAACCGAAGAAATCAAACGGCGGGCGTTGGTCGACTTTCCTCTCGGTGAGCAGCAACGCGACGACCATGAAAATGTACGCGGCCAGCGGCAGGCTCAGGTAGAACATCCAGCGCCAGTCGAGCCATTCGCAAACCCAGCCGCCGATACCAGGCCCGCTGACGATCCCCAGCAGCACCAGCGCCGTCCACTTCGGGCCAAATGCCGGGCGGCGCTCGGCGGGCAGCGTCTCCAGTGCGATCGCCATCGACAGCGGCGCCAGGACGCCGCTCGCCAGGCCTTGGAGGATGCGTGCGCCAATGAACGCCAGCGGCGAGTTTGCCAAGGTGCCCAGCCACAAGCCGAGGGCGAACAGCAGGATGGCGATCTGGTAGACATGTTTGAGGCCAAAGCGCGCAGCCAGCCATTGCGCCACGGGCAGGGTGATGGCGCTGGCCGCCAGGTAGGCCGTGAAGATCCACCCGGCCTGATCGTCCGTCATCGAAATGCTGCCTTGTATCAAGCGCAATCCGGCATTGGGCAGCGGCAAGTTCACCGACTGCATGTAGGTGGCCAGCAAGGCAACCAACCTGAGCGAGCGCGCGTGCGGTGCGGTAAGAGCAGCGGTGGCGTTCATCAGGAGTTACCCGCAGTCAACAGCGACTTGAGCGGATACCACCAAGGCGTGCGGTACCCGGTATCGACTCGGACCGTGGCGCTGGTGCCAGAAAACAAAGGCATCGATGGATCCGCCTCGTCCAGCTCGAGACGCACCGGAACCCGCTGTACCACCTTCACCCAGTTACCGGTGGCGTTTTCCGGCGGCAACAGGGCGAAGTCGGCCCCGGCGCCGGGGCTTAGGCTGACCACGTGCGCCTTGAACTGCCGATCCGGGTACGTGTCGAGGGTGATGGTCGCCGTCTGGCCGGCTCGCATGTGCGTGACTTGCGTCTCGCGAAAGTTAGCCTCGACCCAGATCTCCCCGTCGCGGATCATCGCGAACGCCGCCGCGCCGTTATTGACGTAGTTACCGACTTGCAGGTCGTCGACTTTGGCGACGATACCGTCTTGCGGCGCGGTGACCGTGGCGTAGGCCAGGTGCAGCTGCGCTTCGTCAAGCTGAGCCTTGGCCTCACGCACCGTCGGGTGGCTGTCAATCGTGATGTCTGGATTGCCGTTCAGGGCAACGACGGTGCTGGCGATTTGTTGTTCCATCGAGGCGATGCGTTGACGGGATATCTTGAGGTCGGTTTCGGCGCGCTCATAGACGGCTCGCGACACGAACTCGGTGGCGACCAGGGCTTTTTTACGGCCGAACTCCTTCTGGTCGTAATCCGCCGCCGCCTTGGCCGATTGCAGCTCGGCCTGTTGCTGGCGATAGCTCGCCTTGAGTCCGTCAATGCGCAAACGTGCGATATCCAACTGTGCTTCGGCACGCTGGACGTCGATCAGAAAAGGTTCCGGGTCGATACGGAACAGCATTTCGCCCTTGCGGACCCGTTGGTTATCGTCGACAGCGATTTCAACCACCTGCCCGGAAATACGCGAGTTGATCGATGTCTTGGCCACGCGGGCATAGGCATTGTCGGTAGACACAAACGGTACGTTTGCAAGGTATTGCCCGTAGCCGATGACGGCCAGGAGCGCTGGAACGCCGGTCATCAGCAGCGGGCGCAGTTTCTGTTTCAGCGATTTTTCCGGTGGCGCGTCAGCAAGGTTCGGCCCTGGGTGTGCATTGGCTGGTGTTGCTGGGAGAACGAATGGCTTGGTCATGATCGAGTACACCCTTAACCGGGAAGTCGGCCGGTCCTGCGCGAAGTTCGCCAGGTCCGATGTCGTTGATTGCTGTGAGTCACCAAACTCGTACGCGGTGGGGAGGATCACTCCGTGCCGCTGTTTCGTCGTCACCAGAGCCTGATTCGAGCGCCGTTACAACAAAGCTGAGGGTCGAGGAATTTTTGATTCCTTAATTTTGTGCGATGGTGTAAGAATATGGCTGACCCTACTGGCATGCAAGGAATTTGTACGACATGGCACAAAATAAAACTCCAGGCGCGAAAGGCCGTGGCCGGCCACGCGCCTACGACCCGCAGACAGCGCTTCAACAAGCGCTAGGGGTGTTCTGGAATACGGGTTATTCCGCCGCCTCGCTGGACAGCATCGCCAGCGCCGCCGGCATGAACCGCCCGAGTCTCTATGCAGCCTTTGGCGATAAACATGCGATCTACATCAAGGCGCTCGACCAATACTGGGAAACGGCCCATTGCGCCATGCAAGACGCATTGACCGATACCAGCCTGACGCTGGAGCAAGCCCTGATGCGCTTTTACGAAGGGCAGTTGGCGATTTACTTTTCGGGCGAAGGCCAGCCTCGTGGCTGCTTCGCGATTGGCACGGCGACCACCGAGGCTGTCGAGGATCCGCAAATCCGTGATGTGCTTTCGCTTCGACTGAGCCAGCTCGACGCCGACCTTGAGGCGCGCCTGCGCCAAGCCATCGACTCGGGAGAATTAAAGGCCGATGCCGACCTGAGAGCCCTGGCCGGTCTTGCCTCTTCGCTATTGCACAGCATTGCCATTCGCGCGCGGGCGGGTAAATCCCATGATGAGCTGGCTCACCTTGCGCGCAGTGCCGTCAAAGTCATGTGCCGTTGAGCGGCGCAACAGAGGGGCTGGAAGACATTCTGGCTGAAGGCCTGTCGGTGATTTTTTGCGGAATCAATCCGGGCTTGTTGGCGAAGGCGCAGGGGCATCATTTCGCCGGGCGGGGCAATCGTTTCTGGCGGACGTTGCATCTGGCTGGGTTCACTGCGCAACCAGTGTCACCGGAAAATGACCGATCAATCCTTGGCTATCATTGCGGATTGACCACCGTGGTTGCCCGTCCGACTGCCCGCGCTGATCAACTGACGGCCCAGGAGTTCGAGGCTGTCGCGGTAGAGTTCGAGCAAAAGATTGCCCGCTATGCACCGCGTCATGTGGCGTTTCTCGGCAAGGTGGCCTACGCCGGTTTGTCCGGGCAGAAAGTCATTGAATGGGGGCTTCAACCCAGAACGTTCGGCGGAGCAGCCGCCTGGGTGCTGCCCAACCCCAGTGGACGCAACCTGGCATTCACATTGGAGCAACTGGTGGCTGCGTATCGGCAACTGCATCGGGCTGCGCGCTGACGGGCGACTCCATGCGATCGCCCAACGGGCCAGGCGATCTGTCCGTTCAGTCCATACGAGTGCCCAACACAATACCTTGCACCCTGAAATCATTGAGTGCCGCCACCCCGACAGGCAGAAGTTCCTGGGGCGGGACGCCTACCGTTTCGGCCAGGGCGATCAGATGCTCATGCCCGCTGCGCCGATGCTCAGTCAGCGATACCAGCAAGGTGTACGCCAGCGGTGCAAGGCGTGAAAAGGTCACTTGGTCGCCACGACGTCGAAGCAGGAGCAAAGTGGGCGCCGATGATGGTTCGGCAGGCTGATGACCGGGCCCGATGTCGCACACCGGCCAAAGATAGGCGCGGGTCCAGGCCAGTGCCGAGACCACGGGAATGCCTTGGATCAGGTCGCCGTTCGGGTCATGGGCTGGGTCTTTCGCATCGCTCAATAGAAGCGCGCTCTCGCTCCATTCGTGGTGTGCCAGTTCGGCCAGCCACGCAGGGTAACCATGGCTATCGGTGCGTTGTTCCAGATGGCCGACAAACTCACCGGCGATCTGGGTGAACAGAGGTGTCTGGCTCCGGTGTCCGGCATAGAAATCGTTGACCAGCCTCTGCCAGTCTGCCGTAGCCAGGGTGCGGCGGATGACTGGGAAACTGCCTGCCAACAACGACTCGATATTGCCGAGAAACAGTTGCCGATAGACGGCCAGGCGCCGTGCTTGCAGCCCAGGCGGGCCCGGATTTCTTGGGTCGCGCACGTAATTGGCCATGCAGCTCAGTTGTTCAAGCAATCGTGCGGACATGCTGCGCCTCCAATCCTGTTTGCCGACCGAACTGCTGGAGGCGCTTGATCTGATCGATCTCCGCAAGCAGCTGCGGCAATGGAGGGAAATTGAAGTCCCGCTCCAGCAGCGTCGGCACCGGTCCCAGTCGTTCATAGGCCTGATGCAGTAGCGCCCAGACGTCTTGCTTGACCGACGCACCGTGGGTGTCGATTTTCAGGTCATCGGCCTCATCGTAATGCCCAGCGACGTGCAGGTAAGTGACCCGCCGCGTCGGGATCGCCGCGAGGAATTCGCTGGCGTCGTACCGGTGATTGATGGCGTTGACGTAGAGGTTGTTGACGTCCAGCAGCAGGTCGCAGTCGGCTTCATCGAGCACAGCCCGTATGAAATCGATTTCGCTCATGGCTTGGAAGGGCGCTGCGTAATAGGAGATGTTTTCCACTGCGATGCGCTGGCCCAACACGTCCTGTGCCTGACGTATGCGCGCCGCGACATGGTGCACGGCTTCGTCGGTGAAGGGGATCGGCAGCAGATCATAAAGATGGCCCTGATCGGCGCAGTAGCTCAGGTGCTCGCTGTAGATCGTCACGGCGTAGCGATCCAGGAAACCGCGTGTTGCACGCAACAGCTCAAGGTCGAGCGGCTGGGCACCGCCGAGCGAGAGCGACAGCCCGTGGCAGGTAATCGGGTATTGCTCGGCCAACCGATCCAATTGCTGGGCATAGGCCCCGCCGACGCCGATCCAGTTATCCGGCGCGCATTCCAGGAAATCCACGGCGCCGGCGTCCATCGTCATGAGGTCCGCGAGCATGGCGCGGCGCAGGCCGAGCCCGGCGCTGGTGGGTGAGACGGTAATATTCATGGCTGTCTCCATACATGACAAAGCCCTCCCGGCATAAAGGCCGAGGAGGGCGGGCGTGCAGAAATTATTCTTTGGCCTGGCTCATGCGGGTGAACAGTTCGGTGGGCACTTTTTTACCGTTGGCGGTGTATTGGCCGGTGCGGTACTTGTAGGTTTCAGCCTCGGACAGATAGCCGTCGTGATTGCTGTCCATTTTTTCGAACTCAGCCTGCTGGGTCGGTGCGACGCTCAGGAATTCCTTCAGCGATACGCGATCGTCATGGTCGTTGTCGGTGCGGGCAAAGGAGGCGTCGCCACATTTGCCTTCACCGCATTTACCTTCCGACTGGCTGACTTTTTTGCTCGTCTCAGCCGCGCCACACTTGCCTTCGCCGCACTTGCCCTCGGAAGTTTTTTCAGCTGAGGCCAATTGGTAGCCCTGGGGCAGGGCTTCTACTGCGAAGGCCGATTGGGCCAGGCTGAAGCCGCCAGAAATGGCCAGTGCGGCGAGAGCGAGGCGAGCGGAACTCAAGGTGTTTTTAGCGTGCATATCGTTTCTCCAAAGAAGAACAGCGTGTCCCCGGGCAACGTTGCGCGGGGCTTGTACCGTGACGCCTGTGCCGATGCCTGGAACCCGGCCCTGCGAGCAATTCGTCAGGATCCGGTAGCGGGAGGCAGGTGTGAGCGGACGGGGCTATTTGGCGTTTTCGATGTATCCCGGATGTTTCGGTTCGAGGGGTAATTTGTATTGGAGTGTGTCGCGGATACAGTGCGGTGATAGCAGGCTTGCACAAAGGCCAGGATCATCTGCCGCGTCAGTGCCGATTGCGATGATCAGGCGTTACCGCTAAAGTCCGGCCTTGGGCGTGCGCTGCGCCCGCGGTCCGCGCGAAGGGTAACCCCAGGCATGCTTGTAGAATTCCCTAACCCAGCTCCCGGCTTGTCGGCGGACCGAGCCCTTTGAGGAGTTGGCATGCCCGCTAACAATGCTTCCCGTCATCACGGCCTGGTGGATCTGGCCTCACTGCGCAAACGCGCCAAGCGCCTGCTCAAGGCATTGAAAAACAACGAGGCCGACGAAGCCTGCGAACAGTTGCGCATGCTTGGCCTTCCGGGCCCCGATTACCGCCTCGCCGACGTCCAGTGGCTGGTAGCCCGTGAGGCCGGATTTGCCAGTTGGCCGAAACTGGTCGCCCACGCCGATGCTGTCGCGTTTACTTCCCGCCACCCCGATTTTGCCGCGACCGGCGAAGCCAGGGTGCAACATTGGCGTTGCGGAAATGACATCGAGCGCAGCCTGCGTGTCGCGGGTTTCGGCGGGGCGTTTCACATGTTCGATGATCCGATGGTGATGGGGCCCGTGCCTGCGTTGCCCGAGGATGAATACTGGTCGGTGCGCGCCAAGTACATCCAGCAAACGTTCGGTCTCTCGGCGGCGCAGGTCGAGAGTCGCCAGGCCCGGCAGCGGGCGGCATTGGCGCAGTTGCACCGGGACAGCGAATTGGTGCTGTGGTGCGAGGGCGACGCCTACGATCAGCTGTTCCTGATCCGGCTGCTGGCAAGCCTGCCCTGTCTGCCACGCCGACTCGAGCTGATCGAGATGAACCAGGTCCCCGGTGTAGAGCGGTTCATCGGTATCGGTCAGCTGGCGCCGGACCTTCTCGCCTGGCTGTGGCCGCAGCGACGCCCGTTGGCAGAGGCAGCCTTGTCCCTGGCGCGCCAAGCCTGGGCCGCTTATACCGCCCCGAACCCGAGCGCCTGGGCAAGCCTTGCCGGCCAGTCGCATCCAGCCTTGCCCCTGTTGGGGCCGGCCCTGGCGCGGCAACTGCAGGAGCTTCCCGGCGCGGACGATGGCTTGAGCCTCACCCAGCGATTGGCGGTGCGCATCCTCGCCGCCCACGGCGAGTTACCTGCCGGCAAGGTGTTCGAGCATCTGATGATGCGGTATGAGCCATTGCCGTATCTAGGCGACTTGATGTTCCACGCGCTATTGCAACCGTTGATCAACGCGCCCGCGCCGTTGATGAGCGAGGCCTCGGACGCCGACTGGAGGCAGCGCCCGTTGCGACTGACTGCGCTGGGGGAGCGGGTCCTGGCCGGGCAGGCACACTGGCTTGACCAGGCGCCACCGGATCGCTGGGTGGGCGGGGTGTTTATCGTTGCCGACCAGACGCCTTGGGTGGTCAGTGCACAGGGGCAAGTGTGGCGTCGCTGAAGCGCTGCGAGAGCGCTTCGTTCACCGGCTGATGGGTTGGCACGGCCGTTTGAACGTCTGCTCCAACGCAGCCTCTGAGAAGAATGCAGGGCGGACCGCGCACTGCCTCTTCACGTTTGGAGGATAGGCTCACATGAACATCTTAATGGTCCTTACATCCCACGATCAGTTGGGCGACACCGGCAAGAAGACCGGTTTTTGGCTGGAAGAATTCGCCGCTCCTTACTACGTTTTCCTCGACGCCGGAGCGACCGTCACGCTCGCCTCGCCCAAGGGTGGGCAACCGCCGCTGGACCCCAAGAGCGATGAAGAGAATGCACAGACCGATGCGACGCGCCGCTTCGGCACGGATACCGCGGCCCAAGCAGCGTTGGCCGACACCTTGCCACTGGGCGAGATCGACCCCTATAACTTCGATGCGGTGTTCTATCCAGGCGGTCACGGGCCCCTGTGGGACCTCTCCGAAGACGCGGATTCCAAGACCTTGATCGAAGCCTTTTACGCGGCCAATAAACCGGTGGCAGCCGTGTGCCACGCTCCCGGCGTGCTCAAGAACGTCAACGCACCGGATGGTCAGCCCGTGGTCAAGGGCAAGAAAGTCACCGGCTTTACCAACTCCGAAGAGGAAGCCGTCGGGCTGACCCAGATAGTGCCGTTTTTGGTGGAGGACATGCTCAAGGCCAAAGGGGGCGAGTATTCCAAGGCTGCGGACTGGGCGAGCTACGTGGTCGAGGACGGGCACTTGATCACGGGCCAGAACCCGGCTTCGTCTGAAGCTGCCGCCAAGGCGTTGTTGAAGCGTCTGGCGCAGGAATGAGCTGTCCAGGATCGATAGTTTCAACTGGCAGGGCGTCTGGAGGAGAACCAGGTGCGTGCTGGATAGCGCATACTGAGTATGGTTGTATCGTGCAACCATATTTAAATTGGAGTTCCCACATGAATATCGATCCTGCCCTGGTCGACGGAATTCGCACGGCGTCGCGCACGATGGTTCGAGAGTGGGGATTCTTGGGCGCAACGCTTGCAACCACCGTCTATTCGCCTTCGGCCGTGCACGCCCTGCTGGAAATCGAGGCAGCGAATACCCTGACCGCAGCCCAGCTCGTGCAGGTGCTTGGCCTGGATAAATCTAGCGTCAGCCGCATGGTGGGTAAACTCATCAAGGCGGGAGAGTTGCAAGAAAGCGCTGGCAATGATGGTCGCATCAAAAAACTTCAACTGACCCAGCAGGGGAGAATGACCGTTGCCCGAATTCATGCTTATGGGCAAGCACAGGTGAAATCCGCAATGCAAAAGTTGAATCCTTCGCAACAACGGACCGTTGCACTAGGGTTGGCGGCGTATGCCCACGCCCTGACGATAGCCCGTACGGGCGAAGCTGAAGCTCCGGGTGTTTGCATCGAACTGAGCACTGGCTATCGTCCGGGGATCATTGGGCGGTTGGCCGAGATGCATGCGGGTTTCTATTCCACGCATTGGGGCTTCGGTCCGGTTTTCGAGAGCCAGGTCGCGTGTGGTGTCGCCGAGTTTGTTGGCCGTCTGGATCAGCCATGTAACAGCATCTGGAGTGCGATTGTCGATGGACGCATCGTGGGTTCGATTGCCATTGATGGCGAAGACCTGGGCAGAAATGAGGCCCACTTGAGGTGGTTTATTCTTGAGGACGAATGTCGTGGCTGCGGCGTAGGCCGCCAGTTGCTGGATGAGGCGGTGGGATTTTGTGACCGAGTCGGTTTCGACGCTATTCAGCTCTGGACCTTCCAGGGCCTGGACGCTGCACGCAGACTCTATGAGGCCTCTGGGTTCGAGTTGACAAAAGAGGAGCAAGGAAACCAGTGGGGCACAGTCGTCACCGAACAGCGATTCACGCGGTACAGGAGCGGCTGATGGAGCGGTACATTTCATCGACGAATAGGGTGATGCAGGGCGCCTGAAATGACATAAATCCATGGCACCCCGCAAACACCTCGCAATGCATCAAGCGTCAAACAAAGCCTTGTGCCGTGTGACGAAGGTTTTCACGGTCATTGGCGGCTGGCCGGTTACCTCTTTGATGATTGAGTCTTCGCCTGCGAAAACGCCGTGCTGGTAGTCCTGTGCAACCTCAATCAGGTGTTGAATCAGGAACGCTGGTAGCCCATCGGCGGACAGTTCCCGGCGGTATTCATCAAGGCTGATGGGCACATAGGTGATTTCTCGACCCAGAACCTTGCCGACTTCGTCCGCTACGCCTTGCTGGCTCAGTTCAACCGGGCCGTGCAGCGGGTAGATCTTGCCCTGGTGGGGTTCTGGATTTTCCAGGATTGCCGCGATCAGTCGTGCTTGATCCTCTGCCGCGATGGGAGCATGACGACCGTCGCCAAAGGGCAGGCGGATTTCGCCGTTCCTGACGATGTGTTTGCGCCAGTGTGGGTAGATCAGCCATTGGGCGAAATAAGTTGGGCGCAGGTGGGTCATGGCCAGGCCCGACCAATCGAATACTTGTTCCGCCGTGAAGTGGTCGAGTGCCGCATTGCTTTTTGCCACTCGCCGCGAAGAAATCTGCGACATATTGACGACGGCTTCCACGCCCGCCTCTCGTGCAGCCAGCGCAAAGCGAGCCGTTGCCTCGATTAGACCTGGTGCAATTGGATATACGAAGTACGCTCGCTTGATGCCTTCCAGGGCGCTCCGAATCGCGTTGAGATCCAGCAGGTCCGCAACGACAACCTCTGCGCCGGACGCACGCAGCTTCGCGGCTCTTTCATCGTCGGTGTGCACCAGTGCACGAACCGGCATATTTTTCTCGAGCAATATTTCAACGGTCTTGCGCCCGGTAAAACCGGTAGCACCTGTGACAAGCGTTTTTGGCGCATTCATCGTTCATCTCTCTCTGTGGAATTCCGCTCATGCGGAGGGGGTGGGGAATATGATGATTGAAATATTATTAGATTACGATCACAATCCAAGTCAATGGGCAGCCTGTAAATAAAGGGGATTCGAATGCGCAAGACCAGAGATGAGGCGGCCGCTACGCGGCGACGGATCATCGAGTCGTCCCGAAGTGAGTTCCAGCGCAACGGCATCGATGGAAGCGGTCTGACAGGGCTGATGGCGGCTTCGGGATTGACCCAGGGGGGCTTCTACAAACACTTCAAATCCAAGGCGCACTTGGTGTCTGAAACAACGGCGTCTGCCGTGACCGATCTGGCCGATCAGCTTGATGAGCTTGCGCGAGAGGAGGAGGGAGCACTGGAGGCGATCGTCCGCGCATACCTTTCACCGGGTCATCGTGATGGGGACAAAGGCTGTCCTTACGCCGGCTTGGGCAGTGAATTGGCCAGGGGCGATCAGCACGTGCGTGGCGTTGCTGTAGAGGGTTTCGAGCAGATGGTGAACGTGCTGTCGCGACAAATAACTGATGCGCCTGCCGAAATTGCCAGGGAGCGGGCAATATTGACGATGTGCTCGATGATGGGGGCGTTGACCATCGCGCGAATCGCCAAGGGGGAGGCGTTATCCGACGAGGTGCTGCAGGCTGTAAGCGCCCAGTTGATGCATGGGTTGCAAGCCCGTGGTGAAGGCTGCGATGAAAGATACGGTCCTGGCCAATGAGTACTTGAGTCAGTGGACGGAGCGTTAATCATCGATATACTCGTCAGCTTCCCTATCAACAGCTAGATAGTCTATGGACACCCGCCAGCAGATTCTCCAGATTTCCCGTCGCGACGTTCAAGCGAGGGGTTATAACGCCTTGAGCTTTCGCGAGTTGGCCAAGCAGATTGGCATCAAGAGTGCCAGCATCCACTACCATTTCCCCACCAAGGGAGATTTGGGTGCTGCATTGGCAAGGCAATACACCGAGGACGGCGCGGCCTACCTCAGCACCTTGCTCCAGACTTGCACCAGCGAGCGTGAGTGCCTCGACCAATATGCGGCGATCTTTCGCGCCGCGCTCGAAAATCAAAACCGTATGTGCCTGTGTGGGATTCTTTCGGCCGAGGTTGAAGACCTGCCACCTGAGGTTCGCCTTGAGGTGCGGAGGTTCAACGAGGCCAACCTCGATTGGCTGACCGAGGTCCTCGCGAAGTGGCGCCCAGAGCTGGAAGACGAGACCAGACGTCGTCGAGCGCTCGGAATCTTTTCAGCACTGGAGGGCGCGCAACTGATCGCCCGGGGCAGTGAAGACATTGCTGCCTTCGACCTGGCCTTGCAGGCCTATCGTGAGGTGGGTCTGCTCTGAGCAGGCCCGCAACCCAAGCCATTTGTACTTGCGAGGGTGCCGCTTCCTTGAGGCGGCACCCGATCCGACATCGAGTTTCAATCTCTGGGAAATTATTAATAACCTATCGGTAGATAGGTGTTGACACGGCATAAGCTTTCGAGCGAACTTTACCTACCGATAGATAGGTGTATTTGGAGCTTTGCATGAAAGTTTATGACATCCCTGGTTTCCCCAACCCCCTGCGCGTTCGTATTGTCCTGGCCGAAAAGGGCTTGGGGGCGCACGTTGACTTCATCAAAATCGACCTGCCCGCAGCGGAACACAAGCAACCGGCGTTCCTGGCCATCAACCCGCTCGGTACCGTGCCGGTACTGGAGCTGGATGACGGCACCTACATTTGCGAATGCACGGCCATTACCGAGTACCTGGATAATCTGGACGGCAACCCGATCCTTACGGGCAAGACGCCGAAGCAAAAAGCCATCATCCACATGATGCAAAAGCGTGCGGAGTCTGAATTGGCGGATCCGGTGGGATTCTATTTCCACCACGCCACGCCTGGCCTGGGCGCCGCTTTGCAGCCTTACAAAAGTCCAGAGTGGGAAGGGCGTGTGGAGTGGGGCAACCGTCAACGCGACAAGGCGGTGAACGGCATGAGGTACTTCGATCAAGTCCTGCGTGGCCAGCCGTACATCGCCGGTGAGCAGTTCTCCATGGCTGACATTACTGTGCTCGCCGGACTGATCTTCGCCGGCTTTGCCAGCATTGCCATTCCGGAAGAGTGCACCGCGCTCACTGGATGGCAGGCGAAGATACAAGAGCGTCCCAGCGTGAAGCATCCAGCCTGATACCACACGTGCCTCGGCCGGGAAGTGGCCGAGGCACACACACACACAATCGCCCTTGCCAGGGTGAAACTGATCTGATGTGGCATTTATCGAGGATCTCACTATGAAAGCGATGCAGTTCCGCAGCTTTGGTGGCCCGGATGTCCTTGAATACCTCGATTTGCCGTCCCCGTTGCCAGGGCGCGGAGAGGTATTGATCGACACCAGCGCCATCGGCGTGAATTTTCCCGATATCCGTGAACGGTTGGGGATGTACAACCGCCCCGAAACTCGTGTCGGCGGTGTCGCGTTGCCGCACGTGGCGGGGCTTCAAGCGGTAGGACGGGTTTGCGCGGTCGGAAAGGACGTCGCCGTTGAGTTGATCGGGCGCAAAGTCATGGCCTTGATGGTCAGCGGCGCCTACGCACAGCAAGCCGTTGCCCGGGTAGACATGTTGGTGACATTGGCCGACTCTGCCGACGACATCGCCATGGCAAGCCTGCCTTGCCAGGGCGTTACGGCATTTCTCGCCCTGCGCACTTGTGCGCATTTGCAGGCAGGCGAAAGCGTGTTGATCCAAGGGGCTGCGGGAGGGGTTGGCAGTCTGGCGGTGCAGATCGCTAAAGCGTTGGGCGCGCAGACGGTCTTTGGAACGGCCAGCACCGAAGACCGCCGCGCATTCGTGCGCAGCCTCGGGGCTGACCATGCCCTTGCCTACGACACGGCCAACTGGCCCCACGAGGTGCTGGAACTGACTGCTGGGCGCGGGGTGGATGTGATACTCGAGACCATCGGTGGTGACGTGTTCGATCAGAACTTCGAATGTCTGGCCATGTTGGGGCGCTGTGTTGTCGTCGGTTCCACGCGAGGCCCCGGCCTGCCGTTTGCGCCGCGTCGACTGATGGCCAAGGCGCAAACCCTGGCGGGTATCTATTTACCGACTTTCTTCCACTATCCAGGATTGATCCGCGAGGCCCTGCAGTTTCTCGCTGACGGCGTCTCAAGCGGTGCGATCAAACCGATAGTCGGAGCCACGCTGCCGTTGAGTCAAACGGCAGAAGCCCACGCTATGCTGGAGGGACGACAAGTACACGGCGTGATTGTCCTTGATCCGCAGGCCTGAGCGCACTGCTGCCATGAAGTCGGACCTCCCGTGCTAGCGTCTTGGCTTCGTTGAACCCTCGCCCGGTGTTTGCTCGCGCATGCCTACGCTCGCGCGAGTTGACGAAAAATAATTTCGCCAGCCTGTCGATTTCCTCCGTCGCCGTTCGACTAGCCTGTAGAGCCGCCACCAGGACGGCTTATCTGCCAACAGGAGATCAGGCCATGCGTTTTTTGGTAATCGTCAAAGCCAGCCCCGAATCGGAAGCCGGAGAAATGCCCAGCGAAGAACTGCTGACGGCAATGGGTGCCTACAATGAAGCGCTGGTCCAGGCCGGGGTGATGCTCGCCGGTGAAGGCCTGCATCCCAGCGCTAATGGCGTACGTGTGCAGTTTTCCGGAAAGAACCGGACCGTGATCGACGGCCCCTTTGCTGAAACCAAAGAGCTGATCGCCGGTTTCTGGATCTTCAAGGTCCAGTCGTTGCAGGAGGCGATCGACTGGGTCAAGCGCTGTCCGAACCCGATGGTCAGCGACAGTGAAATCGAAATCCGCCAGATCTTCGAGCTCGAGGATTTCGGCGAGACCTTTACCCCCGAGTTGCGTGAACAGGAAGAACGCCTGCGCACGCAGATGTCCGGTCAATCCTGAAACCTGACAACAGGAGATTCACCGTGAGAATCATTCCCTACCTGACCTTCAACGGAAACTGCCAGCAAGCCTTCGCGTTGTACCAGGAAGTGCTGGGCGGCGAGCTGTTTTCCATGTCTTTCGCACAAGCGCCAGAGGAAGCCGGCGTGCCCAAGGACCCGAACCTGATCCTGCACGCTTGCCTGACCGTCGGCGCATTCAGCCTGATGGCCTCCGATTGTCCGCCGGGCCAGCCGTTTCGCAAGCCGCAAGGCGTGTCGGTTTCGCTCAATGTCGACAGCGTGGCCGAGGCCGAGCGCCTGTTCCATGGCTTGAGCGCCGGTGGCAGCGTGTACATGCCCTTGGAAAAAACGTTCTGGGCGGAACGTTTCGCCATGTTCGAAGACCGCTTCGGGGTTGCCTGGATGGTTAATTGCGAGGGGGCGAAGTAGGAACGACTGAAGCTCTGACAACCAGCGGACAATCCACCGGCTGGACGCCCGGCATCTCAAGACCCTCGATCAGGTGCCGGGCCGCCTGGCGGCCAATCTCGTAGTAGGGCAGTTGCACCGTGGTCAGTGGCGGGATGAACAACTCGGCAATGCCGATCATATTGTCGTAGCCAAGCACCGCGACGTCGCCAGGAATTTTCAAACCACGGCCCAACAACACTTGGTAGGCACAAAACGCAATGCGGTCATTGCCACAGATGAGAATGTCGAATTGTGGGCGGCCGTCGATGATGTGCCGGTCAAGGATGGGGGCGGTTTCATCGTAGGCATCATGATCGGAAAGGTCGTATTGCAGGAGGGCTTCATGGGCCAATCCGAACGCCTGACAGGCACGTTGCAGGCCTTTTTGGCGCAAGCCCCAAGCGAGGCTCTGTCTTGGTAGGTTGATGCACAAAGGGCGTCGATAGCCCTGGCTGAAGGCGTGATGTACGGCGCGATACTGTCCCGCCTCATCGTCAGGTACATAGCTGACCACGCGATTGTCATCGGCCAGGCAATTGGCAAGTATCAGCGGCTTGTTCTGCAAACGCTCAGGAATACTCACCTGGCGCAAGCCCATGGCGCTGAAGATCAATCCGTCGGGACGGTGCGACAGCATCAGGTCGATGTTCTGGTCGGTGGGCGGATTGCTCAGCAGGTTGAGGATAAAGACGTTCCAGCCCGCCTGCTGCGCAGTCTGCTCGATGGACAGTAGAAGCTCTACCGCGAACGGCGTGGTTGCGGTGTCCAGTGCGAATACGCCAATGGTTCGGGACTGCAGGTTGTCGCCGCGCATCTTTCGTGCCGAAAGGCTTGGGACGAACTGCAATTCGTCAATCGCGCGACGTACCCGCTGAAGGGTCTCGGCGCTCAACTTTTCCGGATTGTTGAGCGCTCGGGAAACCGTCATCAGAGACACGCCGGCCAGCTGTGCAACGTCTTTTACTGAAGTCATGCGGGATGCGACCGGTCGGGTTGACGCGCAATCATGACATAAGGGCCGGGCTTGCCGCGACTCGAATGACGAGGCTCATAGCCATCCCGAAGCCAGCGGCCAAGCCTTGGGGATGGCGACGCGGCCGCCGTTCCCGCTCGCGAACAGCTTCACTGCGAGGCTGTCAGGCCTAGGATAGAGGCGGCTGCTGAAACTGAAGCATCCCTTCATATCGAACACTTCTATGGACGAGCGATCGAGAAAGATGCGCAGTTCCAGCTGCGCTTGTGCCGGGTCGATCGACACGCTGCGCTGGCCACTCACCTGTGCACCCGAGCGATTGCGATCGAGCACCAAGCGTTGCAATGACGCATCGTAGTAAAGCAGGGTTTGTTCCTGGCCATCGGCACTGCAGCGCAAGGCGATACCCAGATGGCCGTCGGTGCAGTCGCGTAGGTCCAGATGCACGTGGATTTCGAGCCGATCGCCGGTCACCTGTGGCACCCATAGGCTGCCCGACTCGTCCCACCAGGGCGTGCTCGGTAGCGGCGACTCGCGCAAAGCCGTCAGCTCCCGGGCCGGAAATACGCAAAGTCGATCAGCCCGCAACTCCAGTTCGCGCGGTAACCCGAGCATGCCGCACCAGTGATGAGCTTGGCTGGGCATCGGGCTTTCCCACATGTCGAGCCAGGCCCAAACCAGGCGCCGGCCATCGGCGGCCACGAGCGTTTGTGCGGCATAGAAATCGTGCCCGTTATCCAGCTCGATGAAAGGCCCGCCAGTGAAGTGCCATTCATTGTCGAGTCGGCCCACTCGATATCCGGTCTGGTACTTGTTCAACCGTTCGTAGCCTTGGGGTTGCATGCCCTGGGGGGAGTAAAGCAGCACGTCGTGCCCGTCCATTCGAAACAGATCCGGGCATTCCCACATGTAGCCATCGCCCTCTGTGCCGCTGGAAACATAATCGAGGAACTCCCAGGCGTGCAGGTCGGTTGAGCGGTACAGCGGCAGCAACGGCCTGTCGCCCAGGCGGGCGCCGGCTATCAGGTACCAATGGTCACCTTCCTTCCAGACCTTGGGATCACGAAAGTGCATGATCGCGACTTGCGGCGCGCTCTCGATGACGGCGCCATGCTTGACGAAGCGGATGCCGTCGACACTGGTGGCCAGGCACTGGACTTGGCGAATCAGGCGTTCATCGCCCACTTCTCCCAGCCAGGTGTGCCCGGTATAGATCAACGCCAGCGTATCACCGCACACCACCGCACTCCCTGAGAAGCACCCGTCGCGGTCGAAGTCATCCCCCGGTGCGAGGGCGATGGGCAGATGCTGCCAGTGGACCAGGTCAGCGCTCTTTGCATGCCCCCAGTACATCGGGCCCCATTTCGCGTCGAAAGGGTGGTGTTGGTAGAACACGTGATATTCGCCACGAAAGTACACCACACCGTTCGGGTCGTTCATCCAGCCTGCCGGAGGGCTGAGATGATAGGCCGGTCGATAATCCTCGATGATGCGAGACTGGCCGTGGCTCAGTGCCTGTTGGGCAAGTTCGAGGGTGGAGGGCAAGGAGGGGATAGCTATCGCATCGGCAGGCAAGGTCATAGCGCACCTGCCCGTGCCGAGCGCTGGATAACGCCATCCGGCAGGGCTTCCACAGCATGCGAATGGGCCCTCAAGGCCGAACCGGCGGCATCGAACAAGTGCAGATTGTTGGCCTCCAGTTGCAGTTCGACCCGGTCACCCACTTGCCACCCGGGGTTGGCCTCGCACCGGCAAATCAGCGGACCATCCTGGCCGGTTTCCATGTGCACGTAGGTTTCGCTGCCCAAGTATTCGACGCCCGTTACCACGACGCCTGCAGCACCTTCAGCGGCTTTGAGCGAAACATGTTCCGGACGAATCCCCAGGGTCAGCGGGACATCCGCTATAAGGTGGGAGCTGTCCAAGGGCAGGGAGGTCATGCCCAGCAAATGGCAATCGACCAGGCTGGTTGCGCCTGGGGCATGCAGGCGTGCCGGCAGAAAATTCATCCGAGGCGCGCCCAGAAAGCCAGCGACAAAACGGCTGGCCGGACGCTCATAAAGTTCACGCGGCGAGCCCACCTGTTCAATGTGTCCACCATTGAGCACGACGATCTTGTCTGCCAGGGTCATCGCTTCTACCTGGTCGTGGGTCACGTAGATCATGGTCGAGCCCAGGCGTGCATGCAGCCGGGCGATTTCATCACGCATTTGCACACGCAAGGAGGCGTCCAGGTTGGACAGCGGCTCATCGAACAACAAGATGTCCGGTTCCCGCGCCATGGCTCGCCCCATGGCTACGCGCTGACGCTGCCCTCCCGATAATTCCTTTGGCTTGCGTTGCAGCAGTTTGTCCAATTGCAGGATCTGTGCGGTTTTCAGTACACGCTCGCGCAGGCTGCTTTTTTCGGTCTTGGCCAGTTTGAGCCCAAAGCTGATGTTGTCGTAGACGCTCATGTGTGGATAGAGCGCATAGGACTGGAACACCATGCCGACGCCGCGCTCGCGCGGCTCCAGGTCGTTGACCCGTCGTCCGTCGATCAGCAGGTCGCCATCACAAATGGAGTCCAGCCCGGCGATCAGTCGCAACAAGATCGACTTTCCGCAGCCAGAAGGACCGACGAACACCACGAATTCGCCCGCCGCGATCTCCAGGCTGACATCGCGCAGAATGCGTGTACCGCCCAGTTGCTTGTTCAGGTTGTGTAGCTTCAACTTGCTCACGATGCTGCTCCTTATGTTGGGCTTCAACCCTTTAACGCGCCGGTAGTGAGACCGGAAACGATTCGGCGCTGGAAGATCAGCACCAGAACCACCAATGGGACGGTGACCAGCACCGATGCGGCCATCAACAGCCCCCAAGGCAACTCATGGGGGCTGCCACCGGAGATCAGGGCGATGGCGACCGGGACCGTGCGTTGCGTGTCTGTGAGGGTGAAGGTCAGGGCAAACAGAAACTCGTTCCACGCGGCGATGAACGCCAGCAGGCCGGTGGTGACCAGGGCCGGCCAAAGCAACGGCAACAGAACGCGGGTGAGGGTGACCCAGGGCGAGGCGCCGTCCATGATGGCTGCCTCTTCCAGTTCATGGGGCAGTTGTCCCATGAAGGTCGTCAACACCCAGACGGTGAAGGGCAGAGTGAAAATCGTGTAGCTCAGAATCAGCGCCCAGGACGTGTTGTACAGCCCCAGGGCGCGTATCACCTCGAACAATCCCGACAGCACCGCGACCTGGGGAAACATCGACACGCCAAGGACCAGCATCAATACCGTGCCACGCCCCCGGAATTTCACCCGGCCCAAGGCGTAGGCGGCGGTCAGGCTGAGGAACAGCGCCAGGGTGACCACGCACAGCGCCACGACCAGCGAATTGCCAATCGCCCGTAGGAATGAGGCTTGGTTGAGTACTGCGGCGTAGTTGGAAAAATCAGGGTTATCGACCCAATAGCTCACCTGGAACAAGGCGCTGGAGGGCTTCAGCGACGTCACGATGGCGTAGTAGAAAGGAAATACCGCATACAGCAGTAAAAGCCCGATCAGGCACCAGAAGCCAAGGCGCAACAAGGTTTTTTTCAGCTGGCGAGGGCTCATGAGCGCACCTCCAGTTGACGGCGTCCCAGGTACAGATAAAGCATGGCGATTATCGCAACGACCAGAAACAACAGGGTCGACGCGGCGCTGCCGTAGCCGACATCCTGGAACTCAACCAAGTGCTGGCGGGCATAGACCGACATGCTCATGGTGCTTGACGAGTTCGAGGTCAGCACATAGATAACGTCGAACACTCGCAAGGAGTCGAGGATGCGAAAGATCGCCGCCACCAGCAAGGCAGGTACCAACAACGGCAGGGTGACCCGCCAGAACACCCTCAATGGATGAATGCCATCGACCCGGGCGGCCTCGTAGCAGTCGCCCGGCAACATTTGCAAGGCTGCGAGCATCAGCAACGTCACAAAAGGAACCGTTTTCCAGACGTCGACGATGATCACCGCCCACATCGACAGATCTGCGTCTGCCGTCCAGGCCAACGGCGCGTCAATCAGGCCAAGGCTCAGCATCAAGTGATTGATGATCCCGAACTGGTCGTTGAGCATCCATGACCAGATCTTCGCCGAGACAATGGTAGGGATCGCCCAGGGAATCAGGATCAATGCGCGCACCAAGGGACGTCCCGTAAACGTGACGTTCAACAGCAGCGCCACCATCAGCCCCAGGAAGATCTCCAGTCCGACCGACACCACAGTGAACTGCAAGGTGTTGCGCACGGCGTTCCACCATTGTGGGTCGACCAGGACGCCTGACCAGCCGGAACTATTGTGGAACAGGTAATTGCTCAAGCCGACGAAGGTGGCGCCGTGGGTGTCCGCCAGGCTGGCGTCGGTCAGGCTGAACCAGAATGTGCGCAATAGCGGCCAGGCTGCCACCAAGGCCAGGCAGAGCAACATCGGTGTGAGAAACAGCCAGGCGGCGCGTACTCGACGACGCTGGAGCGGGGTCTCCCGGGAGGGCAGGTACTCGGGGGTTGCATGGGTAGCGGAGACAGACATGGCGATTTTCTTCCTTGTGGCTTACCAGTTCCGGTGTTTGATGCGCGTCAGTTCGCTTTCCAGTTCCACCAGCGCCTGGTCGACGGGTCGCTCGCCCGACAGCACACCGTGCACTTGATCGAAGAACGCGTTGGAGACCCGCGGATAGCGTGAGGCGGTGATCGCGGCGGGGCGCATGACCCCATCGTTGAGGATGCTGTGCAGTTGGCTGTAGTACGGCATCGCCGCGAGCAGTTCGGGATCTGCGTAGAGGGATTCGATTACCGGGTTATAGGCGCCGACCAACGCACGGTGTTTTTGTTGTTGAGCGCTGCTGAGGTAGCTCACCAAGTCCGCGGCGAGTTTTGGATGAGCGCTGTAGCGCGATACTGCCAAGCCCCAGCCACCGAGCGTGGAGGCATGGGTGCCGGTTTCGCCACCGCGGGGCAGGGGCGCGACGCCAACCTTGTCTTTCACGGCGCTGTCCGGGCTCTGCACCAGGGCCCAGACATACGGCCAGTTGCGCATGAACAGCGCATTGCCCGACTGGAACACGCCACGTCCTTCTTCCTCGGTGTAATTGAGCACGCCACGGGGGGAGATGTCGCCCACCCAGCTTTTCGCCAACGTCAAGGCCGCCCTCGCAGCCTGGCTGTTAATCACGATCTCGCCTTGTGAATTGACCAGGCCACCTGCTGGTTGGCTGCTGATCCATTCCAGCGCATTGCACGTCAAGCCCTCGTAGGCGCGGCCCTGGAACAGGTAGCCCCAGGCATTGGTGTTGCCGGCGCTACGTTCGGCCTGTTGAACCGACCTGGCGGTAGCGGTCATTTCCTCCCAAGTCTGTGGCACCGGCTTGTTGTACTTCTCAAGCAGGTCCTTGCGGTAATACAAAAGCCCCGAATCGGTGAACCACGGCATGGTCACCAAGCGCCCGTTCACCGTGGCGTTATCCACCTGGGCCTGAAAGTAGCCCTGGGTCGCGTTGGCAGGAAGGAGTTCCCGCAAATCCATTAAATGCGTGGCCAGCATGCCCGGCCACACCATATCGATCTGGATGATGTCGATGTCGCTGGATTGCGCACTGAGGATTTGTTGATAGAACGACAGCCGCTCGGTCGCCGAGTTTGGCGTGGACACGACTTCAACGCTGTTGCCGGTTTGTTTCGACCATGCCTCGACGGCCTCCTTGCAGAGTTGCAATTCCGCGCCCACGGCGCCGCAGGAGATCGTCAGATTGGCCGCCATAGAGAGGGAAGGAAACCCGATGCAAAGGCCGAGCAGCGCTGCGGGAAGGAGCGATTTGAGCTGTTTCATGAAGCCCTCTTTATTTTTGTTTTTAGAAAAGTTAACGTTAACATCGCCAAATGTAGCAGTGTATTTGCGGTGAGGCATCCTTTTTTTCCTGGATTTAGACAATTCAGAAAAGGTCGGTTGCGGGACAGAACAATAAAAACAAAATTGGGAAAAACACATGCAGAAAGCATCAAGCTGGTTACTCGCAAGCGTGCTCGGCGCGTCGGCGGCCACTTCTCAGGCCGCGACGTTGGAGGAGCGCATGGCGGCGTTTGAAGCTCGGGCAAGTGCCGCCGAAAAGCGTGCCGCCGCCGCCGAACAGCAAACCCAGGCACTCGCCAGGGAATTGCAGCAAATCAAACTCGCCGCGCCCGCTCCTCAATCGACTTTGCCTGCCGTTGTGACGTCCACAGTCGACGCCCGCCTGGCGAAACTCGAAGCCCACCAGCAGGGCACCGACAAAAAGGGCGGCAGTGCGAGCCTCGCCGACGGGTTCAGCTTCAAGGGCTACGCTCGCTCTGGCTTGCTGATCAACGATGGGCTCGGAGGCGGTCGCGGCGGTCCTTATACGACCCCGGCCGGTTCAGTCGGGGGGGCCGTTGGGCGGCTCGGCAACGAGGATGACACCTACATGCGCATTGACCTCTCGAAAGAAACGTATGCGCAGAACGGCACCCGCGCCAAGTTCACTGTCTCCATCGCCGATGGCGTAGAAAGCTCCAATGACTGGACGGCCAACGAAAGTAATCTGAACGTGCGCCAAGTGTTCACCGAACTCGATCATCTCGCGGAATTCAAGGGCAACGCGACGTTTGAAAACGCCACGCTTTGGGCTGGCAAACGATTTGACCGGGACAATTTCGATATCCACTGGCTGGACTCGGACGTTGTCTATCTGGCCGGCACGGGAGGCGGGATCTACGACATACAGATGGGTAAGGATTGGCGTTCGAACTACTCGCTGATCGGTCGCAACTACGGGGATTTCAGCGAGGGCGGCGTCGATGCCGATGTGGAAAGCTACATTCTCACCTCCAATCAGTTCTTTGAAGGTGGGCAGTGGCAATGGATGTTCAACGCCATAGGGGCAAGGAAAAACGACGTTGGCACCCGCACCAATGAAGCAGGCCTGACGCCGGCCGATTCCGGCTTGCACAGCATGGTGGCCAATCACCAGAAAAACTTTTTCGGCCGCGAGGGGTTTTTCAAAACAGCACTGCTCTATGGTCAGGGGCTGGGTGCCGAGGTCAAGAACGTCGGCTCGGATGGCGAGCTGATCGACGATGCCCGGGCCGTACGCCTGGCGCTTTACGGCGAGACGCCCATCGCGTCTGCCTGGCGCATCGGCCCAAGCTTGCTGGCTGAACGGAGCAAGAACCGGTACGTCAAGGGTGACGACTATCGCTGGATGACCCTGAACGTGCGCCTGGCCAATGAGATCAACAGCAATTTCGAGATGGCCTACGAAATGAGCTGGCAGACCATGAAGCTCGATCCCAAGGGCTACCTGCAACGCAATGCAGTCGACGGTGACTTCTGGAAATTCACCGTCGCCCCAACCTTCAAGCCTGACTTGGGGGATCTGCTTACCCGTCCTGAATTACGGCTGTTCGCCAGCGTCATGAACTGGTCTTCGGACCTGGACCGATACAGCGCCACGGATGCCTTCGGCAAGACGGACTTCAACGCAGGCGGGGTGTGGCAATACGGCATCCAGATGGAAACCTGGTTCTGAGTTTCGTCTTGCAGGATTCACAAGCTTAGAGAGATGCCCGTGGTGCCTGTGGAAGCGAGCTCGCGATAGCGGTATTCAGCTAGTTCACTGTTGGATTAGCTGTCCTCTTCGCGAGCAAGCTCGCTTCCACAGGTTTAATGGGCTCTGGGTTGGCACACGACTCAACCTGGATGCCACCCCAACTGGCTCGAAATCTGTTGGCTGGCTTGCATCAGCTGTTTGACATAGTCCTGCTTCAACTCCTCCCTGAAGCGAAAGCACGGGAAGGACACGCTCATCCCACCGATGACATGACCAAAACGGTCACGAATCGGTGCCGCCAGGCAGCGCATGTTGTCTTCGAACTCTTCATGGTCTTCGGCATAGCCTTGCCGGCGGACGGTTTCCAGTTCCTGCAGGTACGCCTCGACGCTGGTCAAGGTGTTGGCCGTTCGGCGTTCGAAGCTTTCTTCTGCCAGGTGCGCGAGTAACTCCTGCTCTTCGAGCCAGGCCATCAGCACCTTGCCGATGCCGGTGCAGTACAGCGGCGCGCGCCGGCCGATGCGCGAGTACATGCGAAGGTTGTACTTGGAGTCGATCTTGTGCACGTAGACGATGCTGCCTTCGTCGAGAATCCCCAGGTGCACCGTCTCGCCGGTCAGTTCGTTGATCCGGCGCATGCCCGGTTCCGCTTCCCGAACGATGTCCAGGTGGGGCAGGGCCTGGGCCCCCAGTTCGAATAGCCGGACGCTGAGGCGATAGCGATCCTCGGCATCCTGCACCACATACCCACGGGCCTTGAGCGACTGCAAGAAGCGATAGACCGTGGCTTTGGACATGTCCAGTTTGTTGGCGATTTCCGAGACGCCGCTTTCTTCCGGATGCTCGGCCAAGGCCTCGAGTACGGCCATGGTCCGGCCGACTGCCGACACCTGGTCGTTGCTTGGGATGACGCTGTTGTCCATGAAGGCTCCAACGTGAAAAGTAAAATCCAAGGATATACGCAAGCAGATTAAAACGCTGTTTCATTTTTTCTTGACGAGGGAAAAAATCTGACTAGACTCGGGCCTTGAGAGAAAAATGAAACGCCGTTTTAAAAAACACAAAAAGGCGCGTAATGATGAATCAAACACGGACCCATGGCTCGCATACCTGCCCCTTGAAAGTGGCGCTGGTGGGCGAGTGCATGATCGAGATGCGCGGCGAGCCGGGTGCAGTGATTACCCAGACCTTCGGCGGCGATACGCTCAACACGGCGGTCTACCTGGCGCGATTGACTCCTCGTGCCGCAGTGACGGTTGACTATGTGACGGCCGTGGGCAGCGATGCATTCAGCGTGGCCATGCGCCGTTCCTGGCTGAACGAAGGGGTCGCCGACGCCCATGTACGGGTGTTCGAAGATGCACTGCCGGGCCTGTATTTCATCCAGACCGATCTGCACGGCGAGCGGCGTTTTCTTTACTGGCGTGGTGAAGCAGCGGCACGGCACATGTTCGATGGTCCCGAGGCCGACGCGACGCTGAATGCGCTGGCGGATTTCGATTACGTCTATCTGAGCGGCATCAGCCTGGCGATCCTGACCCTCGATGGCCGCGAGCGCTTGATGCACGCCTTGCAGCGCGCTCGCCGAGCAGGCACTCGCATCGTCTTCGACAACAACTACCGTCCCCATCTCTGGCCCGATCCGGAAACGGCGCGTCAGGCCTACCGCGATCTCCTGCATCTGACCGACCTGGCCCTGGTCACCTGGGAAGATGACGTCAGCCTGTTCGGTTATCCCGACGCTGACGCCTTGTTCAGCGCCTATACGCAGGCCGGAATCGGCGAGGTGGTGCTCAAGCGCGGCGCGGCTTCCTGCCTGATCCAATGCCTGGCGGGCCGTTTCGAAGTGCCCGCGCAAAACGTTGCCGATGTCATCGACACCACTGCCGCCGGCGATTCGTTCAGCGCCGCTTACCTGGCTTGCCGCCTGCAAGGCGGGGAGCCGACGCAGGCCGCGCGCTGGGGCCATCGCTTGGCTGCCCAGGTCGTTCAGTTTCGAGGTGCGCTGATTCCCCCGGCGGCCATGCCGAACATGGGCACGTCCTCACTTCCTTCTGTTGCACAGGTCTGACTTTATGAAAATTGTTGAAGCGCGCGTCATTGTTACCTGCCCGGGCCGCAATTTGGTCACCTTGAAGATCGTCACGGACGAAGGCATTTACGGCATCGGTGATGCGACCTTGAACGGCCGCGAACTGGCGGTCGTCGCTTATCTGGAAGAGCACGTCCTCCCGGCGCTGATCGGCCGCGACGCCCACCGCATCGAGGACATCTGGCAGTACCTGTACCGTGGCGCCTACTGGCGGCGGGGCCCGGTGACCATGACCGCCATCGCCGCCGTCGATGTGGCGCTCTGGGACATCAAGGCCAAGGCGGCGAACATGCCGTTGTATCAGCTGCTCGGCGGCAAGAGCCGGGAGCGGGTGATGGTCTACGGGCACGCCACCGGCAAGGACATCGAAGGTTGCCTGGATGAAGTCGCCCGCCACGTCGAATTGGGCTACAAGGCCGTGCGCGTGCAGTGTGGGATCCCGGGTATCGCCACCACGTATGGCGTCGCCAAGCGCAGCGGTGAACGCTATGAGCCTGCCGACAGCGATCTGCCGGCTGAACACGTCTGGGACACGGCCAAGTATCTCAACTACGTGCCCAAGCTGTTTGCCGCCGTGCGCGAGCGTTTTGGCGACGACCTGCACATCCTGCATGACGTGCACCATCGCCTGACGCCCATCGAAGCGGGGCGCCTGGGCAAGGCCGTGGAGCCGTACAACCTGTTCTGGCTCGAAGACTGTACGCCAGCGGAAAACCAGCAGGCCTTTCGCCTGATTCGCCAGCACACCACCACACCGTTGGCTGTGGGCGAGGTGTTCAACTCCATCCATGACTGCCGAGAGTTGATCCAGGAACAACTGATCGATTACATCCGCACGACGCTGGTGCATGCCGGCGGCATCACCCATGTGCGGCGCATCGCCGATTTTGCCGCGCTGTTCCAGGTGCGCACCGGCTTTCACGGGGCCACCGACCTGTCGCCGGTGTGCATGGGCGCGGCCCTGCATTTCGACACCTGGGTACCCAATTTCGGCATCCAGGAACACATGCCTCACGAAGCACGCATCGATGAAGTCTTCCCCCATGCCTATCGCTTCGAGGACGGCCACTTCACCCCGGGCGATGCACCGGGGCACGGCGTCGATATCGACGAAAACCTGGCTCGCCAGTACCCCTACAAGCGCGCCAGCCTGCCGGTCAACCGTCTCGAAGACGGCACGCTCTGGCATTGGTGAAACAGTCTTGCCCATTCAACAAACGGGGCGAGTGTCCCGTCAGGAGTGATCCGATGAAAGCGTTCCAGGTAAGAGCACCCTTCGAGTTCGGGTTGGCCCAGGTCGACCCGCCGCAGGTTGCCCGTGGCGAAGTCCAGGTCGATGTAGCCTATGCCGGCATCTGTGGCTCGGACATGCACATCATTCACGGGCAGAACGCATTCGTGCGTTTCCCCCGTGTCACCGGCCATGAGTTTTCCGGGGTGGTCCGGCAAGTCGGCGAAGGCGTAGAACACCTTCAAGCGGGCGACCGCGTGTGCATTGATCCGGTGATCAGCTGCGGCACCTGCTATCCGTGTCGCATCGGTCGGCCCAACGTCTGCACCCGGCTGCAAGTGATCGGCGTGCACCGCGACGGCGGCTTCAGCGAGCAGGTTTGCGTACCGGCGCAAAATGCCCACCGCTTGCCCGATTCGATGTCCCTCAGCCACGGCGCCTTGGTCGAGCCTTATTCCATTGCCCTGAACGTGCTCGATCGCATGCAACCCCATCCGGGCGACAGCGTGCTGATCTACGGTGCCGGTGTCATCGGCCTGACGTTGGTGCAGATGGCCCGGGCGCTGGGCCTGACCGACATCACCGTGACCGATGTCATCGACAGCCGCCTGGAAACGGCGCGGGCACTCGGCGCGAGCCGGACCCTCAACGGCCAGGAAGTCGATGTCGAAGCAACCATGCGAGAACTCACCCAGGGCGAGGGCGTGCCGTTGATTGTCGATGCCGCCTGCATTCCCGCGCTGATGCCGCAGATGGTGCGCCTGGCTTCGCCGGCCGGTCGCATCGGCTTGCTGGGCTTCAATGCCACGCCCAGCGACCTGGTGCAGCTGGAAATGATCAAGAAAGAACTGACCCTGGTGGGCTCACGGCTTAACAACCGCAAGTTCCCCAAGGTGATCGAGCTGATCGCCAGCGGCCAGTTGCAGGTCCAGGACCTGATCAGCCATCGCGTCACCTTCGACGACATGCCCGGCGCCATCGAGCTGATCGAAAAACACCCTGAGCAAACCCGAAAAATCCTGGTGGAGCTGACGAGCGCCCATCACTGAGTCGTTGGTCTCACCGGTTTCATCGTGCCTGTAATGGGCATCCTCACCGAATAAACACAACAAGCGGGAGGTTCCACCATGTTTGGTCAAGGACGTAGCTTAATCATCATCATGCTGTTCCTGGCCGGGGTCATCAACTACCTCGACCGGTCGGCATTGTCCGTCGCGGCCCCTTTCATCCAGAAGGACTACGGTCTTAGCACGGGTGAGATGGGCATGATCTTCAGTAGCTTTTTCGTCGGCTATGCCGCCTTCAACTTCATCGGTGGCTGGGCCGCCGACCGCTACGGCGCCAAGACCACCTTACTGCTGGCAATGGTGCTGTGGTCGCTGTTCAGTGGCCTGACCGTGCTGACGGTGGGCTTTGCTTCACTGGTGCTCATCCGGATTCTGTTCGGCATGGGTGAAGGACCGCTGAGCGTCACCACCAGCAAGATGGTCAACAATTGGTACACCCCCAAACGCAGGGCTCGGGCGATAGGCGCGTCGATGTCCGGCACACCGCTGGGCGGGGCGATTTCCGGCCCGGTGGTGGGCTTCATCGCCGTCACCTACGGCTGGAAGATGTCGTTCATTATCATCATGGTGATCGGCCTGGTCTGGGCCGCGGTGTGGTTCAAGTTCGTCAGGGAACGGCCAGTGGGCGAGGGCGCTGAGGATATTCTTCGCGCCGAGGGGCAAAGCGAGTTGGCGGCACAACCGGTGCTCCCGCTGCGCTTCTACCTCAAGCAGCCGACGGTGCTGTTCACCTCCCTGGCGTTCTTTTCCTACAACTACACGCTGTTCTTCTTCCTGACCTGGTTCCCCAGCTACCTGACCATGGCCCACGGCCTGAACGTCAAGGACATGAGCATCGCCACGGTCATTCCGTGGGTGTTGGGCTTCCTCGGCCTGGCCCTGGGTGGTTTCATTTCCGACTTCGTATTCAAGAAGACCGGGCGGATGATGTTCTCGCGCAAGGTGGTATTGGTGACGTGCCTGTTGGCCTGCGCTGCCTGCATCGCGTGTGCCGGGATGGTCAGCACGTTGTATCCGGCGGTCATTCTCGTCGCCTTGGCGGTGTTCTTCCTTTACCTCACCGGCGCCATTTACTGGGCGATCATTCAGGACACCGTTCCGGCGGCGCGGGTTGGCGGCGTGAGTGGTTTCATGCATTTCCTGGCGAACACATCGGGGATCATTGGCCCAACCCTCACCGGCTTTTTGGTGCAGTTCACCGGTTCGTTCACCAGTGCATTCCTGCTGGCGGGGCTGCTGACCGTGATTGGTGCCGCGTGTGTGGCGCGTTATGTGAAACCGCTGGCGGTGGCTGACGCCGGCGACTTGGCGGCAAAACGCCCGCAATCGGCTTCGGCCCTGAGCCACCCCTGAACAGAAGGAGCGTGTCGATGCTTGATGTGAAGCTTGTTCCCAGCACGGGCGCCTCGCCGCAGATCGGTATCGTGCACCTGGGCCTGGGGGCGTTTCATCGCGCCCACCAGGCGGTCTACCTGCAGCGTCATCTCAATCGCCATGGCGAGAGCGAATGGGGGCTGTGCAGCGCCAACCTGCGCTCCAATCGCACACTGGTCGATCAATTGCGCGAGCGGGACGGTCACTATCACGTTGCCGAATACCGTGATCGCGAGCAGGTGACGCTGCGCGAGATCGGCGTACTGCGCGAGGCCTTGTACGTAGGCGAGGGCGGCCAGGACTTGGAATCGTTGTTACAGCGCATGGCCGCACCGCAGACACGGATCGTCACCCTGACCGTCACCGAAAAGGGCTATTGCCTGAGTCCATCCTCGGGACAGTTGCGCCGCGAAGATCCGCTGATTGCCCATGACATGGCTCATCCGCAAACGCCCCGTTCGGCCCCCGGCATCGTCCTTGAAGCCCTGCGTCGTCGCCGCGCCGCCGGCACTCCGGCCTTCACGGTGCTGTGCTGCGACAACATGCCGGACAACGGCCAGCGCACCCGCCAGGCGGTCAGTGCATTGGCGGCGATTCAGGATGCAGCCTTGGCGAAGTGGGTCGAGGAACAGGTAGCGTTTCCCAGTTCCATGGTCGACCGCATCGTGCCGGCCATGGATGGCGAATCCTTTCGCCGACTCGCGCAGGAACTCGACTGCCACGATCCGGCGGCGGTGGTGTGCGAAAGCTTCAGCCAATGGGTGATCGAGGATCGCTTTCCCCTCGGCCGCCCGGACTGGGAGCTCGAAGGCGTGCAGATGGTGGACGACGTGCGCCCGTTCGAAACGATGAAGCTGCGCATGCTCAATGGCAGCCATTCGCTGCTGGCCTATGTGGGATTGCTGGTCGGCCACGAAACGGTTTTCGATGCCGTCAGTGACGCGAACCTGCTGCGCCTGATCGGGCGTTACATGGCCGAGGAAGCCGCGCCCACCCTGGACATGCCGGCGGGTATCGATCTTTCAGCCTATGCCGATGACCTGAAGGCCCGCTTTGCCAATGACAGCTTGCAGCATCGCTTGCGCCAGATCGCCATGGACGGCTCGCAGAAACTGCCCCAACGCTGGTTGCTCGGGGCACAGCAGTTGCTCGATCAAGGGCGTGATATCGCTTGCATCGCCCTGGGTATCGCCGCGTGGATTCGCTATTGCACTCAACCGTTGCCTGGCCAACTGGCGCAGCTGATTGACGATCCATTGAACGCCACCTTTGCCGACCTGGCGGGGCGTTTCGAAGGCGAAGCGCTGGTGAAGGCCTTTCTCGAAGTGGATGAGGTTTTTCCGGCGCAGTTGTCGGCTCGTGCAGCCTTTCACGATGCCGTGCAAAGCGCCTATGCCGCCCTGGCCCGTGACGGCATGGGCAAGCTTCTAAGCACCTTTGCCGCACTCAACTGACAAGCAAGGAGAAAAAATATGGAACAGACATGGCGTTGGTTTGGCCCCAAGGACCCGATATCCCTGGCGGACGTCCGTCAAACCGGTGCGACCGGCATCGTCACGGCGCTGCACGACATTCCCAACGGCGAAGTCTGGCCGGTGGAGGCCATCGCTGCGCGCAAGCAGATGATCGAGGACGCCGGCTTGAGCTGGTCGGTCGTGGAAAGCATTCCGGTGCACGAGGACATCAAGCGAGGTTGCGGGCGGCGTGACGAGTACATCGTCAACTACCAGCAAAGCGTGCGTAACCTGGCGGCTTGCGGCATCGATATCGTCTGCTACAACTTCATGCCGGTGCTGGACTGGACCCGCACCGACCTGACTTATGAACTGGCGGATGGTGGCTGGGCACTGCGGTTCGACCAGACCGCATTTGCCGCATTCGACCTGTTCATCCTCCAGCGTCCGGGTGCTGAGGCCGAGTACGCTGCCGAGGATGTCCAGCAGGCCAAGGCCTACTTCGAACAGCTTTCGCCTACCCAGCGCGACACCTTGGTCGATACCCTGATCGCAGGCCTGCCCGGTGCCGAGGAGCATTACAGCCTGGACAATTTCCGGGCCTTGCTGCGCACCTATGCCGACATTGACGAAGCCAAACTGCGTGAACATTTGAGTTATTTCTTGCGCGCGGTGATCCCGGTCGCGCAGGAGGTGGGTGTGCGAATGGCCATCCACCCGGACGATCCGCCCCGGTCGCTGCTCGGTCTGCCGCGCATCCTCTCCACCGCAGAGGATGCCCAGTGGCTGCTGGACGCTGCGCCAAGCCCGGCCAATGGCTTGACGTTCTGTACGGGTTCCTATGGTGTGCGGGAGGACAACGATTTGGTGGCGATGGCCAAGCACTTTGCTCCGTTCATCTACTTCACCCACCTGCGCTCCACCCGCCGTGAAGCGAACCCACGAAGCTTCCACGAAGCCCATCACCTGGATGGCGACGTCGACATGGTCGGGGTCATCAGTGCGTTGGTGGCTGAAGAGCGCAGACGTGAACGCGAAGGCGGCCCGCGCTTGCCACTGCGGCCGGACCATGGCCATCAACTGCTCGACGACCAGCACCGCAAGAGCAACCCCGGCTACTCACTGATCGGCCGCCTCAAGGGCCTGGCCGAACTGCGCGGCGTGGAACTGGCCGTGCGCCGGCAACTGGGTTAGCCCTGTCCGGTTTGGCTGGGCAAGCCAGCCAAACCTCACCCCAACGCTGGGCCGTGGCCGGGGGCAGGTGCGTGCTTGAATGTTTAAATCCCCAGCCAACCCACCCAAAGCTGGGCCGGTGTTCTTGTGGTAAGGGCATGTCATGGCTGGCCAATACCTGCCTGCATATTCCACCGTTCCTCCAACCACCCCCAACCACCCCCAACCACCCCCAACCACCCCCAACCACCCCCAACCACCAGGGCTGAGTTGTAGGGATATACGTTCAGGTTGACAGGTTGACCACCTGGCCGTCCCGCGTGTTCAGCGACGGTCGGCGTTTGTTGACCACCAGTTCGCCGATCTGGATCAGCAGCGTACGGGTGACGTTGCGGCTCAGTCCCAACAAGCTCGCGGTGTGGACTTGATTGCAGTTGGCGTATCGGTAGGCGGTGCGCAACAGCTGCGCTTCGACCTTTTCATACAGGTCGCCATGCTCTTGCTCGAGCAGCTTTTCAAAGGCTTTTTGCAGCAGCGCGTCGGCCGTTTGGGGGATGGACGCTTGTGGGCTGTCTTGGCGTTCGATGCGAAAGTTCGACAGGTGCAGGTCCTGTTCGCCGATCACATTGTTGCGGCAGATCAGCAGCGTGTGATGGATGACGTTTTCCAGTTCGCGGATATTCCCCGGCCAGGAATAATCGAGCAATTTTCGTTGTGCCTGGGCATCCAGCGTCACTTCGCCGTGACCCAATCGGCGGCTGTACTGCGCAATGAAATGGCGTATCAACGGCAAGATGTCGCCGGGCCGTTCGCGCAGGGGCTTGAGCGCCAGGCTGACCACGTTCAGGCGGTAATAGAGGTCTTCGCGAAAGTGCCCGGCATTGATGGCTTTTTCCAGCTGCACGTTGGTCGCCGCCAGCACGCGCACATCGATCTTGATGCTCTTGCGTGAGCCCAGGCGAACCACTTCCCGTTCCTGCAACACCCGCAGCAGCTTGACCTGGATCGCCAGCGGCAAATCGCCGATTTCATCAAGGAACAAGGTGCCGCCGTCGGCCTCCTCGAACCAGCCGGCCTTGGCCGTCAAAGCGCCGGTGAAGGCGCCTTTTTCGTGCCCGAACAGTTCGGCCTCCACCAGCGACTCGGAAAAAGCCCCGCAGTTGACCGCAATGAACGGCTTGTCGCGACGGGCGCTGAGGTTGTGTACGTGGCGAGCCACCAACTCCTTGCCGGTACCGGTCTGGCCGATGATCAGTACGCTGGCATCACTGGGCGCCACTTGTTGCAGGTGGGCCAGCAAGGCGCGGGAGGTCGGGTCTTCGAAGACCTGGGCCGTGGCGCGTATCGAGGTGGCCAGGCCGGGAGAAGGGGGAAGCGTGAGGAGCTGCATGACGGTGGCCCGTTTAATGAAATTGCAGTGACTGAGAGGTGCTTGCCCGTGGTAACGACAGAGCGCACCGCGCGAGCCATTCGGCTTAAGGCTTAATCTAAATGATCTAAAAAACATAAAACAAATAACTTTAAGTTATTTGCTTAAGTCTTTAGCCCATACCGATGCCCCTCGTCTGCTGCTGTTGGCCTGTGGTTATGGAGCGGTTCGAATGTGCGGAGTGACAGACATGCCTACCCGTAGCCTGGCCGCTGCGGGCTGGTCGGGATTGAGGCGAATGCGCACCGGAATGCGCTGCACGATCTTGGTGAAGTTGCCAGTGGCGTTGTGCGGTGCGATGGCCGAGTAGCTGGCTCCGCTGGCTGGTCCGAGGCTTTGCACCGTTCCTTCCAGTGCCTGGCCCGGCAACGCGTCGACGTCGATACTCACGGCTTGGCTTGTCTCTACCTGGGCCAACTGCGTTTCCCGGAAATTGGCGGTGATGTAGACCGCATCGAGGGGCACGATCGCCAGCAACGGGCTGCCAGTCCTGACGAAAGCACCGACACGCACGGATTTTTGCCCGATCGTGCCGTCGAGCGGTGCGGTGATTCGGGTATAGGAAAGCTTCAATTCGGCGATGGCTTGTGCGGCCTGTGCATGGGCAAGGGCCGCCGTGGCTTTTTCCAGGTCGGCCTTGAGCACGTCAACTTGTTGCCGCGCCGCCTCCAGCACGGCTTGGCTCTTGTCTCGGCTGGCCGATTGAATGCTCAGTTGCGCTTCGGCCTGTTGCTGCGCTTGCACGGTTCCCGATCCGTCAGTGGCCAGGTTGCGATAGCGGGCATGGTTGACGCTGGCCAGCTTCAGCGCAGCCTCATCGGCGGCCAACGCGGCTTGGGCCTGGCGAATGGTGGCGTGCTGTTGGGTCAGGTGCGCTTGCAGGCTGGAAATGCCTGCTTGGGCGCTGGCGACCTGGGCTTTCGCCGCGTTCACGGCTGCGACGAAATCGCGGTCGTCGAGGGTGGCGAGCAGGTCGCCTTTTTTTACCCATTGGTTGTCCTCGACCGAGACCGTCTCGACTGTACCTGAGACCCGTGGCGCCACGACCGTGAAGTCGGCCTGGACATAGGCGTCATCGGTCGACTGTATCGATGCGCCGGATTCCGGACGATTGAAATAAACAACACCACCGATTGCCACGACGAGCAGCATGGCACTGGTGATCTGGGCTTTCTTTGGAAGGGCCATGATGGATTACCCGTAGGAGGAGGGTGACGAGGCGGCCTGGATGACAGGCGCGGGAATATGAGTCAGGCGAAGCACGAGGGGAATCAACAGCAGTGCCAGCACACCCAACACGCGATAGGCATCGGCGACCGACAGCACCAGCGATTGCTGGCCGAAAATGCCCATCAATTGTGACGGTTCAAGGCCTTGGGCATTGCTCGCCAGCGCTGCGTGATCGAGCAGCCTGTCGCCATGGAAACGGCCCCGCAGCGTAATGAGCTGTCCCACCACCGCCGCACCGAACAACGATCCGAAGGCTCGCAACGTGTTGATGGTCCCGGACACGTAGGGCCCTTCGGCGGGCTGCACCACGCTGGTGATCAGGAACAGCATCGACACCACCGCCATGGGTTGTCCAAAGGCTTGCAGCGTCTGCGCCAGGACAAACTGGTCGCGGTTCCAATCGCTGGTCAATTGCGCGCCGCAAAGGCAGGCGAGGGCGATCAGCAACAATCCCAACGCGAACACATGGCGTGCATCGACCCACTTCTGGTACAGCAGCAGCGCCACCACCGGACCGAGGATCAACTGCGGCAGCGCGACGATCAGGCCCGTCGAGGCCATCTGCAAAGGACGATAGTCCTGTAGTGGGCCGAGATAGCTGGCCGGCAACAGCGAGCTGGACATCAGCACCACCAGCAGCGAGACGAACAGGGTGCAACCGAGCCCAAGGTTGCGGCGTCCCAGGATCTGCAACTTGATGAATGGCGAGGGGTGATACCACTCGGTGATCAGGTAGACCGTCAGCAGGGCCAGGCCGGCGACCAACGAAGCACTGATCAATGACGAATTGAACCAGTCCAGCCGCACGCCCTGGTCCAGTGCGATGGTCAGCAGTCCGAACGCGAATACACCGCAAAGCATGCCGGGCCAGTTGGCTTGCCTAAAGCGTGGGATTTGGATCGGTTCCTGGGGCAAGCCCCAGGCAATCAGCCCGGCAGCGATCAGGGCGAGGGGAATGATCTGCCAGTAAACCCAGCGCCAGTCATACAGCACATCCGTCCAGTGCCCGGCGAGCCAGATGGACAGATTGGGCGCGAAGGTCGCCGTCATCGCATACATGGCCAACCCATACAGGCGGATGGGCGGCGGCAGGAATTTCAGGGCAGCCATCATCAGCAACGGAATTGTCGTGCCGCTGGCAAGACCCTGTGCGAAGCGCAAGACCAACAGCAGATCCAGGTTGTGGATGAAGGGCAGGATCAACGCCAGCAGCGAACACGTGCCGAGCATCCACAATTCCAGACGGCGGACCGAAAGCGTAATGGCAAACCACGCCGAAAACGGCATGGCGATCAGTTCCCCGGCGCTGTACGCCGTCGTGAGCCAGGAGGCATCGTCGAAGCCCAGGCCCATGGCGCCTCTGACATCGGCCAGCGCCAATGCGCCGACCCGAGTGTTCAACCCTGCCATCATGGCCGCAATAAAGATGCCCAGGAGCCCGACCAATGGGCGCTTCGAAGGCTTGGCCTGGGTGGCTTCGCGCGCCACGACATGGATGGGCGACGGTGCGAGGCTGTTCATTGGACCGCCTCCGGCACCCAGCCACCGCCCAGGGACTTGTAGAGATTGACCACGGTCAGCGTGGCATTGGTCGTACTGTCATTGAGACGGGTCTGGCTGGAAAGCAGGTTGAGTTGCGCCGTCAGTACACTCAGATAATCGGTGGCGCCTTGCTGGTAGCCTCGTTCGGCCGCATGCAGTGCCTGCTTGTTCTGCTCATAGGAAACCTGCAAGTCAGCGTGCTGACGTTGCTGGGCGGCCCAGGCGTCCAGGGCGTTATCCACCTCGTGCCAGGCACGCAACACGGTTTGCCGATAAGCCAGGGCAGCGCTTTTTTGCCGTGATTCGTTCAGCGCCAGGCGCTGGACCAGCCGTCCGCCCTGGAAGATCGGCAGGTAGACCGTTGGGCCGACTGAAAAGAAACGCGAGTCCCAACTGGCGAGATCGCCACCCTCGAAGGCTTCGACGCCGATTTTTCCTTTCAAACCGATGCGTGGATAGAAATCCGCCTTGGCCACGCCAATGGCCGCGGTGGCGGCATGCAGCTGTGCTTCGGCGCGAAGGATGTCCGGACGTCGGCGGGCCAGGTCAGACGAGACGCCCACCGGAACGCGAGCAGGTAGCGAAGGCAGAGGCATGGCCGTGCGCAGTTGCGCGTCGAGGGCCCGGGGCTGTTCTCCCATCAATAACGCCAGCGCATTCATCTGGGCGTTGCGACGCTGGCTCAGCTCTGGCACCAGGGCCTTGATCGTTGCCCATTGCGCATGAGCGGAAGAGGTTTCAAAGCGCGTCGCGACGCCGTTACGTTCGCGGCTTTCGGCCAGGCTGAGGGTCCGTTCGGCAATCGCCAGGTTCTGCTCGGCGATGTCCAGTTGAGCCTGGGTTCCGCGCAGTTGCAAATAGGTTCGAGCCACTTCGGCGGACAAGGCCACCCGCGCAGCTTCACGGTCATACACCGTGGCTTGCAGGCTCGCCGCGGCACCCTCGCGCAGGCGCTGGGCGCGGCCCCACAGATCGATTTCCCAACTGGCGTCGAAGCCCAACTGCCAGAAATTGCTCGGGTCAGTCGGGGCGCCCAGTGCGGCAAACCTGCCGTTTTCGCTTAGCGCCTCACGGGTGTAGCTGGCGTTGGCGCCGACGCTGGGTAGCAGTTGTGAAGCGGCAATCCCCAGCTGAGCCCGGCTTTGTTCGATGCGTTCGGAGGCCACTTGCAGATCGAGATTGCCCATCTGTGCGCGAGATTGCAGCTGCGTGAGCATTGGGTCGTCGAACAGCAGCCACCATTGGCTTGGAACAGCGGCTTCGGATGGCGGGACGACGCTTTCGTATTCTGGCCGCGGCGTCAGTTGCACGGCCTCAAGCGTGCCCTGCGGTTTCATGAAATCCGGGCCCACCGTGCAGCCGGCAAGGGAAACTGCGCCGAGCAGGTTGATCGCGCCCATGAGTTTCAAGATGCATCGAGGTGAATCGAAGAAGGCCAACATAGCCCGGTCCCCCGAAAGGTCGCAGTGTTGCTCGGTAAGCGCAAAAAGGGCGGTGGCCGGGCACGAAGTGCAGAGGTTGGTGTTTGGTCCAGCGAGTGGCCCGCTGTGAGGTCATGTTAGGGGTGGATGCAGGCGGGGGGCACCTCTACCTCGGTTCAGTCGCGCCATACATAGGTGGTGCATGGCTATACCAAGGTATACCGGGCGCAAGGGGGGCATTGCGCAGCCGTCTCAAGGTCGCTGGCGCAGGGCGACTTCGATGCAGTTCAACAATTTATTGGCATCACAGGGCTTAGGCAGGCACGCGATCAGCCGCGGTGTGTTGGCGCCGAGGCTCGGATAAGCGGTGATGAATATGGTGGGGATCCGAAAACCCATCGCGTCGAGCCGCTCATGCAATTGCACGCCGGTCATGCCTGGCATCTGGATATCGGAGATCAGGCAGTGCGTCTGCGCTGGGGCTTTGGCGTCGAGAAAGGCTATCGCGCTGGGATAGGTCTGGACTTGATAACCGCTGGACCGCAAAAGGCTTTTCAGGGCGATGCGAACGGATTCGTCATCATCAACCACGGCAATGGTCGTCGTATTGCGCATCGGCATGTCATGCATAGGAGTCGCTCGTAACAGCGCCTGTCGTCGCTACAACATACGCGCTCTCATGAGGTGAAAAAGTATACCTGTGTATGACGCGCTAAACCCTAAGGGTGGAGGTGAGCCGCTGTTCACTCGCGTATAACGGCGCGCAGCCAGGGTGTATTGACCAGTGGAAATTCACTGTGAAGGGCTTGCGCGAGGCGCTAATCTAGACGGTGGCAACACAACCGTTTTGGATCCCGACGCCGCCTCCCGTCGTCGGGTATCCGGCGCAGCCACGGAAGCCGCCTGTCTGGCGACCACATCGGCACCTGCGACACGGCACTGGACGACAGCCCAACGGCAAAATGCGGCAGATAACAACCTGCATCAATCTACATAGCGTTCCTGTGCCGGTGATAAGAGCATGCAAATACGATGGGACGATGGTGAGCGTATCTTCTGTCGGGAATTACGTTCAGGGGTAGACGGCGATTGCAACGTCCTGGTTGTGCGGCCCGCCGCCGAGCAGCCGCGCCCTGGCTGTCTTGAACGTCTCGCCCACGAGTTTGGCCTGCGGGACGAGTTGGACGGTACCTGGACGGCTCAACCGCTCGAGCTGTTGCGCGAAGGCGCGCAGGTGCAACTGGTGCTGGAGGATCCGGGTGGCGAGCCGCTTGTCCAGCTGTTGAGCGCGCCCATGGAGACAGGCATGTGTTTGAGTCTGGCCGTGGGCATCGCCGTGGCGTTGGGCAAGCTCCACCAGCGGGGCCTGGTTCATAAAGACATCAAGCCCAGCCATATCCTGGTGAACTGCGCCGATGGGCAGGCCCGGCTCACCGGTTTTGGCCTTGCCTCGCGTTTGCCCCGCGAGCGGCAGGCGCCCGAGACCCTCGCCGGTACGCTCGCCTATATGGCTCCCGAGCAGACCGGCAAGATGAATCGTTCGATCGATTCGCGCAGCGACCTCTATTCCTTTGGCGTCACCCTTTATCAAATGCTGACGGGTTCACTGCCATTCATGGCCAGCGATCCGATCGAGTGGGTGCACTGCCATATCGCCAAGAAACCTTTACCTCCTCGTGAGCGGGTGGCAACCGTTCCCGAGGTGCTTTCACGTATCGTCATGAAACTGCTCGCCAAGACCGCCGAGGAACGCTACCAGACGGCGGCGAGCGTTGAACACGACCTGAAACGATGCCTTGAGGACTGGCAGCAGTCGGGCCAGATCAGTGCCTTTGCCTTGGGTGAACATGGCGCGTCCGACCGGCTGCGGATTCCCGAGAAACTCTATGGCCGCGAGCGCGAGGTCGACACCCTGGTTGCCGCGTTTTCCCGGATCGTTCACAGCAGCGCACCGGAACTGGTATTGGTCACTGGCTATTCAGGTATCGGCAAGTCCTCGGTGGTCAACGAACTGCACAAGGTGCTGGTGCCTCCTCGGGGGCTTTTCGCCAGCGGCAAGTTCGATCAATACCAGCGCGACATTCCTTATGCGACGCTGGTGCAGGCTTTCCAGAGCCTGGTCCGCACGCTGCTGGGCAAGCACGACGCGGAACTGGCGAACTGGCGCGAGGCGTTGCAGCAAGCGTTGGACGCCAATGCGCGGCTCATCACCGACCTTATTCCGGAGCTCAAGCTCATCATCGGTGAGCCGCCACCGGTTCCGGCACTTGACCCGCAACAGGAACAGCGTCGTTTCCTCCTTGTGTTGCGGCGTTTTATCGGTGTGTTTGCCAGGGAAGATCATCCGCTTGCATTGTTCCTCGATGACCTGCAATGGCTCGACGCGGCAACGCTCGACTTGCTGGAGGATCTGCTGACCAGCTCCGATGTAAGGCACCTGATGCTGGTGGGGGCTTACCGCAGCAACGAAGTGGACGCCACGCACCCGCTGACGGGCAAGCTGCAGGCCATTCGCAACGCGGGCGGCAAGGTCAACGAAATCATGCTGGCGCCGCTCGCCAAGACGCATATCGAACAATTGATCGCCGAGGCGCTGCATGACGAGCGTGAACGCATCGAGCCACTGGCACAGTTGGTGCTCGACAAGACGGCGGGCAATCCGTTCTTCGTGATCCAGTTCCTCCAAGCGCTCGCCGACGAACAATTGCTGACTTTCGATCATGAGGCGCGGCAGTGGTGGTGGGATCCGGACCGCATCCATGCCAAGGGCTACACCGACAATATCGTCGACCTCATGGTCGGCAAACTGATCCGCCTGCCGGTCGAGACGCAGCAAGCGTTGCAGCAGCTGGCCTGCCTGGGCAGCGTCGCCGGGCTCAAGGCGCTGTCCACGGTCCTGGGCGTCCCCAAGACGCAGGTGCGAGCGGCGCTGTGGGAAGCGGTTCGCCAGGAACTGGTCGAGCGGCTGGACGGCGCCTATGGTTTTGTCCACGACCGTATCCACGAAGCCGCCTATTCACTCATACCCAAGGCTTCCCGTGCCGAGGTGCACTTGCGTATCGGGCGGCAATTGGCCGCACAGATGTCCTCGCGCGGGCTTGAAGAGGCGATTTTTGAGATCGTCGGCCAGCTCAATCGCGGCGCGGCGTTGCTGACCGACCCGGCTGAGCGAGAGCAGTTGGCACAATTCAACCTCATGGCCGGCCAGCGTGCGAAGGCATCGACGGCCTATGCGTCGGCACTCAATTATCTCGCTAGCGGGGCCCAGCTGTTGGATGACGATTGCTGGACGCGTCGCCCCGGGCTGGTTTTCGCGTTGGAATTGAACCGGGCTGAGTGTGAATTGCTCACCGGGCAGCTCGCTGCGGCGGATGAACGCCTGACCCTGTTGTCGAGTCGCGCTACGACGGTGAACGACCGTGCCAGTGTTGCATGCCTGCTGATGGACGTTTACCTGCTCCTGGACCGCAGCGATGGGGCGGTTACTGTTTGTCTCGCCTACCTGCGGCATGTGGGCATCGAGTGGTCGGCGCATCCGAGCGACGAAGACGTGCGCCGCGAGTATGACCGTATCCGTGCGTTATTGGCCGGGCGGGCAATCGAGGATCTCATCGACTTGCCGATGATGGAGGACGCGACGTCGCTCATGACCGTCAATGCCCTCGGCAAGCTCTTCGCACCGGCCTTGCAGAGCGATGCGAACCTGGCGGACCTGCTGATTTGCAAAGCGATCAACCTGAGCCTGGAGGGAGGCAATTGCGACGCTTCCTGTGTGCTTTATGCGAATTTTTTCCGAGTCGCCGGGCGGCGGTTCGGTGATTACCAGATGGGGTTCCGGTTCGGCCAGCTCGGCTGCGACCTGGTTGAGCACCGCGGCTTGAAGCGATTCGAACCCAGCACCTATCTGTGTTTCTCGTGTTTTGCCGTGCGTTGGATGAGGCCCGTCGGGCAATGCCGAGACTTGCTGCGTCGTTCGTTTGCCGCAGCAAACCGGATCGGCGATCTGCCCTACGGCGCCTACGCGGGCAATAACCTCACCGCCGATCTGCTCTTTGCTGGCGAGACGTTGTCCGACGTGCAGGGCGAGTCCGAGCGCGGCCTGGCTTATGCGCGTAAGGTGCGCTTCGGGTTGGTGGTCGATTTCATCCTCACGCAACTGATGCTGATCCGAATGATGCGCGGCTTGACGCCCACGTTCGGTCGATTGGACGACGGCGAATTCAATGAGCGGGAAACTGAGGCTCACTTGGCCAGCAATCCGGACCTGGTCCTGGCCGAGTGTCTGTATTGGGTTCGTAAACTGCAGGCCCGCTACATGGCCGACGAACCTCAAGCGGCGTTGGAAGCTGCCGCGCGGGCACAGCGCTTACTCTGGGTTTGCCAGGCATTCTTCGAAGAAGCCGAATATCATTTTTATGGCGCGCTGGCCTGCGCCGCCTGCTGCGACAACGCCCCGGAGGAGAAGTACAAGCACTACCAACTGACGCTGACTGCCAGTCATCAGTGGCTACAGAACTGGGCACAGCAATGTCCGCAGAACTTCGCGAGCAGGGCGCTGCTGGTCGGCGCCGAAATCGCCCGTGTCGAAGGGCGCGTGGTCGATGCCCAGTTGCTCTATGAACAAGCCATAGAGGCTGCGCAGGAGAGCGGCTTTGTCCATATCGAGGCGCTTGCCAACGAGCTCGCAGCGCGTTTCTATACGGCGCGCGGCTTCGCCAAGATTGCCCGTGTCTACTTGCAGGACGCCCGTTACGGCTATCAGCGTTGGGGCGCCGATGGCAAGGTCAGGCAACTTGAGGGCCGATACCCGTCGCTGAGGACTGAAGCGCCTGCGTTCGGCCCGACGACCACAATAACGACACCGGTTGAACATCTGGATTTTGTCACCGTGCTGAAGGTGTCCCAGGCGTTATCAGGCGAGATCGTCCTGGAGAAACTGATCGATACGATCATGGCCACGGCAATCGAGCAGGCCGGCGCCGAACGTGGGCTGTTGATTCTGTCGGACGGCGCTGAGCAGCGGATCGCCGCCCAAGTGATCGCTGGCGACAACACCACCCAATTGCGCGATGCGCCGGTGAGCGCGGCGTTGCTGCCGGAGTCGATTCTCTATCATGTCCTGCGTACACAAGAGAGCGTGTTCCTCGACGATGCCGCGGTCGATGCGCCATTTGCCGCGGATCCCTATATCCACCAACAACAGGCCCGTTCGATTCTCTGCCTGCCGTTGATGAACCAAGCCAAGCTCGTCGGCGCCCTGTATCTGGAAAACAATCTTGCCGCCCACGTGTTCAGCCCGAGCCGGATCGCTGTGTTGAAGTTGGTGGCTTCCCAGGCGGCCATCTCGCTGGAAAATGCCCGTTTGTACCGCGAGGTCGCTGAGCGCGAGGCGAAGATTCGGCGCTTGGTGGACGCCAATATCATCGGCATCCTGGTCTGGAATGCCGACGGCGATATCATCGAGGCCAATGACGCCTTTCTTCGGATGTTGGGATACGAACGGGACGACCTGACCTCGGGGCGCTTGAGTTGGCGAGACCTGACGGCACCGGAATTTCGAGAGTTCAGCGAGCGTTCATTGGCGCAGGCCCTGGAGACCGGACACGCCCGGCCCTACGAGAAGGAATATTTCCGCAAGGACGGCAGCCGATTGCCGGTCATCGTCGGTTTGGCGATGTTTGAGGCCGGCAGCCGGGAAGGGGTGGCCTTTGTGCTGGACCTGACCGAGCGCAGGCAGGCGGAAGAAAAAATCCGCGAAAGCGAGCGACGCTATCGTGAGGTGCAAACCGAACTGGCCCACGCCAATCGTGTCGCCACCATGGGCCAGTTGGTGGCTTCGATTGCCCATGAAGTCAACCAGCCGATTGCCGCCGCCATCCTCAATGCCGATGCCGCGCTGCGTTGGTTGAATGCCCAGCCGCCTGAACTGGAGGAGGTTCGACAGGTGTTGGGCCGGCTCATCATCGATGCCAATCGCGCGGCGGATGTGTTGGGGCGCATCCGGGGCCATATCCGCAAGGCGCCACCACAAAAGGAACCAATGGATATCAGGGCCGCCATTGACGAGATGATCGAATTCACCCGTGGCCAGGTCATCAAGAGCGGCGCCTCGATCCAGACCCGACTTGCCGACCGCTTGCCGCTCATCAAGGGCGACCGTGTCGAGCTGCAACAGGTGCTGCTCAACCTGATCGTGAATGCACTTGAGGCGATGAACAGCGTCCCTGAAGGCGAACGGCACTTAACGATCTGCGCAACGTTGCAAGATGTGGGTTGTGTGCTGGTGAGTGTGAGCGATTCGGGGCCAGGGTTCGCCTCGCAAAGCGTCGAGCAGGCGTTCACGTCGTTCTACACCACCAAGCCGACCGGACTGGGCCTGGGGTTGTCGATCTGCCATTCGATCATCGAGTCCCATGGCGGCTGCTTGAAGGCAACCATCAACCCACCTCGAGGGGCCACGGTTCAGTTCACATTGCCGGTTGTGCAGGGGTGAGCTCGTTTATCGGTGCCAGGCCATGACAAAGCTGGCGGGCAGTGGCGCTGTTCGCTTAATACTTTAGTTTTAAGCCCGCATATCAATAGGTCGCTTGAACCAATCTTACGTACACATGATGCGCCGCAACCTTGGCGATACAGTGACTTCAAGGGTTGCGGAGCATCAGCCATGAACTATTTAACCAGCCGGGCAATTGATGAACGTTCTGCACTTCGTTCAATAGCGCTTGTTTGCATGGCGCTCTTAACGACGAATGCTTGCTATCGCGTGAGTATCTCGATACCTGAGGGACGACTTCCCGCAGAAACTCGCAAGTGCGACACGACTGACGGCTTGGTGAAGTTGGTCGATCTTGAACAACCGACGAACAACGTACCGATAGGTGCGCATCTGATCAGCCCACGCGGTTTCTACCTGCACCATGGGATATACCTGGGCGGCCATGACGTCGCTCATTATTCCGGGTTCAGCGGTTCGCTCAGATCCGGGCCCATCGAAGTGACCGACCTGGAGCATTTCGCCAACGGCAAGCCGATCTGGATGTTGCCAGAACAGGGTCAGTATTCCTGCGATGAAATTGCCCAGCGGGCGCGATCGAGACTCGGTGAGAATCGTTACCGCATTCTCTCCAACAACTGCGAGCACTTTTGCAACTGGTGCGTCAGCGGCAAAAACTACAGCCTCCAAGTCAACGCTTACTTCAAGCGGCCCCGTTATCTATTCGCTTTTATTTCGGCGTTGGAGCCGTATCTGATTGCCTGATTTTTGGCCCAGGGCAGGGGGACTTGCGAGCCCATTACGACACGGTCGCTGTGCTACAATTTTTTCTCTTTCAATCCGTCCAAGGTAACGTCCATGACTGGTAGTTCTTCATCCAGTGAACCGGGCCGCAAAGGCTCTGTCGTGTTCGTGGTGGATGACGATGACTCCATGCGCAATGCGCTGAGTAATCTTTTGCGCTCTGTTGGGATCCATGTCGAGACGTTCGCCTCCACCGCTGAGTTTCTTCGGCAACCCAAGACCGAAGGCGCCAGTTGCCTGGTGCTTGACGTACGGCTCCAGGGCGTCAGCGGCCTGGACTTCCAAGCTCAGTTGGCCAACTCGAACGCCAATATCCCGATCATTTTCATCACCGGCCACGGCGACATCGAGATGTCGGTCAAGGCGATGAAAGCCGGTGCCGTGGATTTCCTGGCCAAACCGTTTCGCGAACAGGACTTGCTGGACGCGGTGTCCGCCGCGCTTCAGGCGGATGTCAGGCGCCGGGAAATCGAGCAACAATTTTCGGATCTGCATGCCCATTACCAAACGCTCACGGTCCGTGAAAAAGAAGTCATGGCCCTGGCCGTAAAAGGCCTGATGAACAAGCAAATTGCCGGGCAAATGAACCTGAGCGAAATCACCGTGAAAATCCATCGTGCCCACGCCATGAAAAAAATGCAGGCCAAATCCTTCGCAGACCTGGTTCGCATGGCGCAATCCTTGGGCACCGGGCAGGGGAACTGAGCCAGACAGATCTTCTGCTTGTCGGTAAAAAGATTTATTGACTAAAAAATTACATCGGGTAATTATTCTCCTGCATCTGCTTTTACGCAGAGTCATTTCCAGGGGCAACCCGATGAATCAGAACACCGTGCCTTCATTGGCCAGTCTTTACGTCGAGACTCATGAATTGTCATCCGACGCCCGCAACGCGCCTTTGCTTATGCAAGGTTTTCCTGCCGAGTCCAACCACCGCGTCACCTGGAACAACTGGATGCAGCCCCCTTTCAACCAATGGGGGTTTCGCAACCTGGCGCGCCTGCGCCCGAGTATTGATGTGCAGGCAGGTACTGGGCCGGTCAGCCCTTTGATAGCGGCTCACCAAGCGTTGGATGCGCTGCATTTCGACAGCGAGTCGGGTTTGAGTATCAGCGTGATCGAGCACCTCGTTGCCAGCCAGACCGATGGGTTCCTGGTGCTTCAGGGCGACACCGTACTGTTCGAACGGTACTTCAATGGCCAGCGTCCCGAGGACCGGCATGTCATGTTTTCCGTGACCAAATCGCTGATCGGCACCTTGGGCGAACAGCTGGTTTGCGAGGGGTTGCTGGACACCGCGTTGCCTGCGGCGCATTACGTGCCGGAACTGGCTGGAAGCGCATTTGCCGATGCAACCGTGCGCCAGTTGTTCGACATGGCCGTGGGCATCGATTACAGCGAAGTCTATGAAGACCCGCATTCAGAGAGTTCCCAGTACGGCTATGCCAGCGGTTTCCAACCGGCGCCCGCGCAATACGGGCAGTTCGAATCCCTGTACCAATACTTGCCAACCCTGAAGAAACGCGGCAGCCACGGCGGGTTTTTTCATTACGTGACAGCCACCACCGAAGCGTTGGCCTGGGTCATGGAACGTGCCTGCGGCAAGGCTTGTCATCAGTTGCTGCAAGACATCTGGAGCCAACTGGGCTGTGAGCGCGACGGCTATTTCCTGGCCGATCCCTGGGGGCGCAACGTTGCCGGCGCCGGTTTCAGTGCCACGTTGCGGGACATGGCGCGGTTCGGTCGGCTACTGGCCAACGAAGGTCGTCATGAAGGGCGACAACTGCTCTGCGGCGAGGCAATCGCCGGTATCGTCGCTGGCGCCGATCCGGCGATCTACACGACATCCCCGGACTTCAGCGCGTGGACCCCAGGCGCGTCCTACCGCAGTCAGTGGTACGTCTTCAACGACCACAGCCAGGCGCTCTTGGCGGGCGGTATCCACGGGCAATACCTGTTCATCGACAAGCCATCCGGCGTGGTGGTCGTCAAGCAATCGTCCCTGGACGAAGCCGTCAGTCCGTTCGACGGCGACAGCGTGCGCATGCTGCGGGCTATCGCGGCGCACCTGACTCGCTGACCACGTCCGCCCATTACAAGAATTTGTGTTCCGTTCACCTGGCCCGGCCAGGTGTTGGCGAGGCCCTGCGCCGCCATTTACTGCCCTGTAACAACAATAAATCAGACAGGAGCTTCATATGGTTTGCATGACACGTTGGTCCCGAACGCTGTTGGCGTTCGGCTTACCCCTGACCGCTCAAGCCGCTTGGGCGGGATACACCTTCGAGGAGGGCGCCCTCAAGGGCGAGGTCAATCTTAGCGCCGGTGCGGCGACACTCTCCACGCGCAACGTCAATTTCGGCAGTGGTCGGGTGGACATGCGTAGCCGCAGCAATGACGGCACGAAAATCGACTGGCAGGAATTCTACGTCAAGCCTGGCGTCACGCTGGACTACGCCTTGCAGCCGGATTTCAGTCTGTTGGCCGGCGGTTCACTCGTGGCCGCGACCACGGTAGGTGATGGTGATGCCGGTGGTTTCACGCGCAGCTCCGATGGTGATGTGGCGCTGGAGGAGTTGTACGGTGGTTTCCGGGCTGGGGAGTGGAAGTTCACGGCTGGCCGGCAGAACTACATGATCGGCAACGGCTTTATCGTCATGGACGGCAACCTCGATCAGCTCAAGGACGGTGCCTATTGGCTCGCGCCAAGAACGGCGTTCAAGGATTCGGCGATCCTGGCCTGGGACCATGGCGCCCTGAAGACCCAGGCGTTCACCCTGCGCACCGATGACGATCTGGGGGATTTCCGGATGACCGGCGTCAACCTGGACTACAACCTTGATAGCCAGGTGACGTTGGGCGCCATGGCGATGAAGGTCAACGCGCTTGCGCCCAAGGGCACGACGCCATTGAGCCGGGACGGCATGCAGGTGTACAACGTCCGGGCTCTCAACGCCAAGATGCCGGGGTTGCCGGCGCTGACGCTGAACGCCGAATATGCGCTGCAGCGGGGCAACGGTTCCGGAGTCGATTACCACGCCAAGGCCTGGTATGGCCAGGCGGACTATGCCTTCGACACGTTACCGCTGACGCCTATCCTGGGTTATCGATACGCCAGTTTCTCCGGTGACAGTGATCTCAGCGACAATCGCCAGGAGTCCTGGGACCCGCTCAGCAAAGGCTTTATCGATTGGGCAACCTGGCTGGTGGGCGATGTCGTCGGCAATTACCTGCTGTTCAACAGCAACGAAAACGTCCAACAGTTTTCTCTCAAGACTCATCTCAATGAAACCCTGACACTCGGTGCGATTCACTACCAGTTCTGGTTGGACGAGAAAAACTACCTGGGGGCAGCGGTCAGTGACCGGCGCTTCGCCGACGAGAGCGTCATCTTCCTGGATTGGGCGGCGTCGAAGTCACTCACCACTTCGCTGTCCTATAACTGGGTCAAGCCAATGGCCGCGGCCAAGCAAGTGTTTGGCGACGATCAGAAGTTCAGCGCGCTGGAACTCTATCTCACCTACCGCTACTAAGTGCCGCGAGCCCCGGGGCCGCGCTGGAGTGTTTGAGCATGAACAAGTTTTTGCGTAACACCTTGCTGGGCGCAGTCGTTTCCTTGTCGGTAAGTGGGGCAACCCTTGCCGAGGAGCGGACGGTGCGGATCTACAACTGGATCGAGTACCTGCCGCCGGAGATCCTGAAAAGCTTCCAGGAAGAAACCGGGATCCGCCCGATCTACGACGTCTTTGATAGCGTCGAAACCTTGGAGTCGAAACTGCTGACCGGTAACTCCGGGTACGACGTGGTGTACCCAAGCAGTTCCAATGTCAGCCACATGATCGCCGCCGGGGCAGTGCAGCCGCTGGACCGCAGCCAATTGCCGAACTGGCAACACCTGGACCCCGAGTTCATGAAATCCCTCGAAGCGGTGGGTGACCCGGGCAACCGTTACGCGGCGCCGTACCTGTGGGGCACGACGTTGATCGGCTACAACGTCGACATGGTCCGCAAGGCGTTGGGTGCCGATGTGCAAATGAACACCTGGGACATTCTTTTCAAGGAAGAGAACATGGCCAAGCTGGCCAGCTGCGGCGTCGGCTTGCTCGACGCCGCCAACGAAATCGTGCCGATTGCCCTGCATTACGAAGGCCTCGATCCCAACAGCCAGAAACGCGAGGATTACCCCCGGGCCCAGGCGGCGATGCTCAAGGTCCGTCCCTACATCACTTATTTCAATTCGTCGCGCTACGGCATGGACCTGGCCAACGGTGAGATCTGCGTCGGGGTCGGTTGGTCCGGCGGCGTAGCCTTGGCCAAACGACTGGCAGAAGATGCAGGGAAGGGGGTCAAGGTGGAGATGGCCTTGCCCAAGGAAGGCGCACCGATGTGGTCGGACGTGATGATGGTGCCGACCAACGCGCCCCATGTCGCGGAAGCCTACGCGTTCATCAATTACATCTTGCGTCCGGACGTCATTGCGCGGATCAGCAACAAGATCGGCTACCCCAACCCGAACAAGGACGCGACGGCGCTGGTCAATCCTGAGATCCGCAACAACCCGGCGATGTATGTGCCGGACGAGGCGCGCAAGACCCTGTTCGCATTGGCGCCCGTGCCGGCAGCGGTGGAGCGGATTCGTACCCGCACCTGGATCACCATCAAGACTCAGCGTTGAGCCTGCTGCCCGGCGTGTAACGCCGGGCTTGCCGGAACGCGTTGCGCCACGTTTGTTCAGGCGCGCATGCCGTAGAACAGCAGTTCGGTGATGCGCCTGACCTGGGCGGAATGAGCTTCGACGTCCGGCTGCTCCTGGTTGACCAGCCGGTACAGTTGCAGGTGCGAATAGTCGTTCAGCAGGAACGCGGCCAACTCAACGTCAAGGTCGGGCCGCAGTTTGCCGGCCTGCTGCAACTCCCTGATCAGCCCACTGATTTCGGCCCTGAGCGCATCGTTCATGGCGCGATAACCTTCGGGCAATCCGTTGTCGCCACCAAACAGGATCAGCGGCAGCAACTCGCGCCACAGGCTTGGGTGCATGACTTCCAACGCGTAACCGGTCAACAGGCGCTCCAGATAACACAGCGCTTGGACCGGGTCTTGGATTTCAGGAATCTGGCTGCGGGTGTCCTTGAGCGCACGCCGGTCGGCCTCGTGGAGAATTTCGAGGATGATCTCCTGCTTGTTGCCGAAATACTTGAACACCGTAGGGGCCGATACACCGGCCTGGCTGGCGATCTGTTCGATGGTGGTGGTCTGGAAACCCTGGCGTTCGAACAATTCGACGGCGGCCTTGCTGATGGCTTGGCGGCGTTCGGCTTTCTGACGTTCACGCAGTCCGCTCACGGGAGGTCCTTGTTGATAAGAAGAGGTTGAAGACCCTTGGCGCACCAACAGGATTGCTGGTTGGCAACGAGCTGGGCATAGGCATGCAAAATACTTAACCCAGTAAAGTTTTTAAAGGGTTTATTTCCTTGGCGCTCCTCAATGCCAGGCTGGATACCGCGGCCTAGACGCCTGCCAGCAGGCAAAACGCCATGCTCCACTTGGCGAAATCAGGCACGGAGATGGCGCGTTCAGGTAACTGACTCGGCAGGGAAGACAGGTAACGTGGCGCGACTTTCGCCATAAGTGCGCACGTTCGCCCGGGGTGGATCAACACAGCCAAGAGGTGCCGCTTCCAGGAGGGGCGCGAAAACCGCAAACACCGACTGCCCTGCGCGCGGCTCAATGTTCGATTACAAGAGAATAAGAAAATGACCAGCCCCAGTTTCAAGGATTCGAACGGACATCTGGCACAGGGCTTCAAGCCTCGTCACGTCACTATGTTGTCCATTGCCGGAATCATCGGTGCAGGTCTGTTCGTGGGATCGGGCCATGCCATCGCCGCCGCCGGCCCGGCCGTCATGCTGGCCTACCTGTTTTCCGGGTTGCTGGTGGTCCTGGTCATGCGCATGTTGGGTGAGATGGCGGTCGCCAACCCGGACACTGGCTCCTTCTCCACATATGCCGATCAAGCCATCGGACGCTGGGCGGGCTTCACCATCGGTTGGCTCTACTGGTGGTTCTGGGTGTTGGTGATTCCTATCGAGGCGCTGGCCGCCGGTCATGTATTGAATCAATGGTTTCCCGCCATCGATGCCTGGTTGTTTGCCTCGGTGTCGATCGTGGCGCTGGCCGTGACGAATTTGTTCAGCGTGTCCAAGTACGGCGAGTTCGAGTTCTGGTTCGCCATGGCCAAGGTCGTGGCGATCATCGGCTTCATCTCCCTGGGTTTTGCTGTGCTGATGGGGTGGATTCCCGAACGTGAAGCCAGCGGCCTGAGTCGGTTGATGGAGGAGCATGGCGGGTTCGCCCCCAACGGCTTGTCGGCGGTGGTGGGAGCGTTCATTACCATCATGTTCAGTTTTATCGGCACGGAGGCGGTGACCATCGCGGCGGCTGAATCCGATAATCCCGCGCAGAACATCGCCAAGGCCACTCGTTCGGTGATCTGGCGTATCGGTGTGTTCTACCTGCTGTCGATCTTCGTGGTCATTTCCGTGGTACCTTGGGACGATCCGCTCCTCGCTTCAGTGGGGTCCTACCAGCGTGCATTGGAGCTGATGAACATCCCTCACGCCAAATTCCTGGTGGACGTGGTGGTGCTGATTGCCGTGGCCAGTTGCATGAACTCCTCGATCTATATCGCTTCGCGGATGCTGTACTCCCTGGGGCGCCGTGGCGATGCGCCAAAGGCATTGAAGGTGACGTCATCGGCCGGCGTTCCGAGGTCTGCAGTCATTGCCAGTACCGTGCTGGGTGCTGGTATCACCTTGTTCAGTTATTTCATGCCCGCCGGGCTGTTCCAGTTCTTGCTCGCCAGCTCCGGCGCCATCGCCTTGCTGGTGTACCTGGTGATCGCCATTTCACAGTTGCGCATGCGGCGGATGTTGCAGCGCCAGAATATCGAGTTGCCTTTTCGCATGTGGCTGTTTCCCTGGTTGACCTGGTTGGTCATCGTGTTCATTTCGGCGGCGCTGGCAGTGATGATGGTTGCGCCCGAGCACCGCAGCGAGGTCAGTACAACCCTGGGCCTGGCGCTGATCATTTCTCTTATCGGCCTGCTGACGTCGCGGCATCCGCCCGAGCCGGAGCGGGTCGCTTCCCTCGGCTAGCCCGCTCGTTTTTGCCCTGTTGACGCCACGTTACTGGCGTCAACAAACCCGCCTTTCTCGCCCATTCAAGCGGCAAGAACCTCAGTCTTGAGGCGCGGCCCCTCCGCCTGTCACCCACTTGCAAACCCAGCCCTGCGAACCGGCACTAAGCTGCGGCCGCGTTGTCAGTAATTGGCGTCTGTAGGGATGAGGATCGTCCCTGGTATCGGCACGTTAGCTGGATAGTTTTTTCTCGAGCATCCTCGGGAAAAAGAGCCTCGCGATGGATTGCGTCCTGGACCGACAATTTCTCTTGCAGGCGATTTTCCATGGGGTTTCTACTTGATCCGCGTCATGACATCGATGCTGCCTTACTGAGCTACCGCCGCGTGTTCTGGTCGTTGGCGCTGTTCAGTGGTGTCATCAATCTACTGGTGCTGGTGCCGTCGCTGTACATGATGCAGGTGTACGACCGGGTCCTCACCAGCCGCAACGAAACCACGTTGTTCATGCTCACCCTGATTGCCTTGGGGCTGTTCATGTTCAGTGCCCTGATCGAATGGGTACGCGGCGAGGTGATGATTCGCATGAGCGCAGGGCTGGACGAGGCCCTGGGCGAGCGGATTTTCGATGCGGCGTTCGCCCGCAGCCTGCGCGAGCACAACGCCAACCCGGCGCAAGTGCTCAGCGATCTGGCCACGCTGCGGCAGTTGATCACCGGCCAGGGCCTGATCGCCTTGCTCGATGCGCCTTGGCTGCCGATCTTTCTGCTGGTGGCGTTCATTTTTCATCCCTGGTTCGGTGTGCTGACGCTGGTGCTGGCCTTGGTGCTGATCGGCCTGGCGCTGTGGGGCGAACTGGCGACGCGTTCGCGCCTGGGGGAAGCCAATCGGTTGGGCGTGCAGTCGTCGATTTATGTGAACAGCACGCTGCACAACGCTGAAGTCATCCAGGCCCTGGGCATGCTCGGGCCGTTGCGCCAACGCTGGAGCCTGCTACAGCGACGCATCATCGCTGCCCAGGCCCACGCCAGCGACCGTGGCGCACGCATCACGTCTGCGACCCGTTTCGTGCGGATTTCCGGGCAGTCCCTGGCCCTGGGCCTCGGAGCGTTGCTGGTGCTTGAGGGGCAATTGTCGGCGGGCATGATGATTGCGATGTCGCTGTTGCTGGGCCGGGCCCTGGCGCCCGTGGAAATTGCCATCGGCTCGTGGAAACAATTCAATTCCGGCCGCCAGAGCTATCAGCGCCTGAGCCAATTGCTGACCCAACACCCACGTGAGCGCCTGCGCATGCCTTTGCCCCCGCCCACCGGTGCGGTACGCCTGGAGCAGCTGTATGTCGGCCCGCCCGGGGCCACGCAACCGATCCTGCGGGGCATTCATTTCAGCCTGGCCAAAGGCGAAGTACTCGCTGTCGTCGGCCCCAGCGCCAGCGGTAAATCGACCCTGGCCAGGGCAATGGTCGGGGTGTGGCCAGCCATGGGCGGGTCGGTGCGCCTGGACGAGGCCGAAATCAGCCAATGGACCCACGACGCCCTCGGCCCGCACCTGGGCTACCTGCCGCAGGACATCGAGCTGTTCGACGGTACGGTGGCCGACAACATTGCCCGCTTCGGTGAGCAGGATGCCGACAAAATCATCGCCGCCGGGCGGCACGCGGGTATTCACGAGATGATCCTGAGGTTTCCCAAGGGCTACGACACGCCGCTGGGGCCAGGCGGGCTTGGCTTGTCCGGCGGCCAGAAGCAGCGCCTGGGCCTGGCTCGGGCGCTCTACGGACGACCTTCACTGATTGTGCTCGATGAGCCCAATTCCAATCTCGACGAGGCCGGCGAGCTGGCGCTGATCCAGGCCATCAATGTGCTCAAGGCAGCTGGCAGCACGGTGGTACTGATTACCCATCGGCCCAGTGTGCTGGCCGTGGTCGATCACATCCTGGTGCTCAAGGACGGGACTCAACAGGCCTTCGGTCCACGGGAACGGGTACTCAAGGCACTGATGCCGGGGCCGAGGGCGGCAGCGGTCAGGGAGGCGGGCGAAGATGCGTGATCTGACACCGGCGGCACAAACGTTCAGCGAGCAAGGGCTGAGCGTGCGCAATTCAACTTTGCTGCCCAGCGCCAGTACCGACGCCAGGGGCGCGGCGCGCTACGGGGTGGGTTTTCTGGTCTTGACGCTGGGAGGTTTCCTGCTTTGGGCCTGCCTGGCGCCGCTCGACCAAGGCGTGGTCGGCAGCGGCACCGTAGTGGTGGCGGGCGAACGCAAGGCGGTGCAGTCGCTGGTGGGCGGCGTGGTGGAAAAACTGCTGGTCAGCGACGGCGACCGTGTCACCCAAGGGCAGCTGTTGGTGCAGCTCAACACCGTGCAGGCCCAGTCGCAACTGGACGTGACCTTGGGCAAATTGCTCAATGACCGCAGCGTTGAGGCGCGGCTGATTGCCGAGCGTATAGGCGCTGCCGAGATCCAATGGCCCGCTGAATTGCTTGAGCGTGCCGATGAGCCACGGGTCAAGGCTGCGATGGCTTTGCAGAACCAGTTGTTCATCACCCGTCGCGCTGAGCTGGGCAGCCGCTTGCAGATCATCGAGCACGAAGCCGCGGCGTTGCAGCAGCAATTGCAAGGCTACGAGGGCGTCAAGCGCAACTACGATGCGCAGATGCGCTTCCAGCAGCAGGAGCTTGAAGGCCTGCGGGACCTGGCCCGAGAAGGCTACGTGCCGCGCAATAAACTTTTCGAGGCCGAGCGCAACGCCGCCCAACTGGCGGGGCAGATCGCGTCCGGGGTGGGCGACGTCGGCAGGACGCGCCAGGCGATCAACGAAAGCCGGCTCAAGGCCTTGCAGGCGCAACAGGAATTTCGTCGCGATGCCGAAACCCAACTGAGCGAAGTCTCGGCCGAAGCCGCAGGGTACGCCGATCAGATCCGCGCCTTGCAGTTCGAAGTCGACAACGGTGCGATCCGCGCCCCGGTATCGGGGCAGGTCATGGACCTGAGCATCCATACCGTGGGCGGTGTCGCGCAGGCCGGCCAAACCCTGATGCAAGTGGTGCCACTGGACGCGCCGATGGCGATCACGGCGCGTTTCGAGCCGCTGATGGCCAACAAATTGCGCCCGGGGCTGCCGGTGCATGTGCATTTCACCGCGCTGCAACGGGTGGATACGCCGACGGTGACCGGCACAGTGACCACCGTATCGGCGGATCAGTTGATCAATGAGCAGACGCACCAGCCGTACTTTTCCGCCAAGGTCGAGATTCCCGCCGACACCGTCGCATCGTTGCAGAGCGCCGGCCTGCTGGTGCGTCCGGGCATGCTCGCCGATGTCACCGTGGTGACCGGCGAGCGCACGTTGATGAACTACCTGATGAAACCTTTGCGCGAGCGCTTGTTGGCCGCCTTCAAGGAGGAATGAAGATGATGGGGCGGTTCCGGTATGGCGCTCGTGTGTTGCTGAGCCTGTGTACCAGTTATGGGGCGGTCAGCCCGGTGTGGGCTGCCGAAGGTGGGCTGAGCCTGACGGCTGCCTACGATGCCTCGCGTCTCAATGACCCGACCGTGCAATCGGCTGCCCATGCCTACGATGCTTCGCGGCATGAAGAGGCGATCGGGCGCGGTGGCCTTTATCCGCAGGTGTCGCTGACGTCCCGTTATGGCTATGGCGGGCGCACCGATGGCGGTGACGACCGTGGCTATGTCAACAGTAACGATTACCAGGCGAACAACGTCACCCTCGCGGCGCAACAACCGCTGTACGACAAGGGCCGTTGGGCGGCGTACCAGGAGGGCAAGGCGCGGGGGCAGTTGGGCGTGCAAGTATTCGATGTTGCTGGCCAGACCCTGTTTGACCGGGTCGCCAAAGGCTATTTCGACGTGGCCCGGGCCGAGAACGAGATCAAGCTGATTGCCCAACAAAAAACCGCGATCCAAGGCTTGGTCATCCAGAGCAAAAAGCTCTATCAGGGCGGCCAGGGCGCGGTCACCGATATCGATGAAGCCCAGGCGCGGCTCGATCTGGTGGAAGCCCAGGAGACTGAAGCCCAGGCCCGCCGCGTGGCGGCGCTGCGGGCCTTGTCCGGTCGCGCCAGTGTGCCGATCGATGACATCCAGCCGATGCGCGAAGAACTGGCCACTGCCAGCCCAATCCCACCGGAGCAGGACCTGCCGTACTGGACGGCGATCGCCCGCGAAGCCAGCCCCGAGCTGGCCGCCCGGTTGGCGGCGGTGAAGGTCGCCGAAGCCCAGGCCGACAGCCAGCGCGCCGGGCATTATCCGACCTTGTCGCTGACCACTCAGTTGACCCGCCGGGAAACCCGCCAATACCAGGAACTCGACCCGCGCCAGGACACCTATTACGTCGGCGTGCAACTGGACATTCCGCTGTATCGCGGCGGGGCGGTGCGTGCCTCAGTGGCCAAGGCCGAAGCACAACTGGCCGGGGCCCAGTCGGAATACGATGTACAGCGCCAACAATTGGCCGAGGACATCGAGACCGATTACCTGGGCGTCGTCGCCGGTTTCACCAAGAGCAAGGCGATGCAGCGGGCAGTGGAGTCCAATCAGCGGGCACTGACCTCGACCGAAAAGGGCTTCCAGGGCGGCGTGCGTTCCACCGTCGACATTCTCGATGCGCAGCAGCGACTGTTCCAGGCCCGGCGAGACCTGCTCAACACCAAACTCGACATGCTGCAAAGCTACGTGAGCCTGCACACCCACACCGGCCAAATGAACCGCGCCGTGCTGGAACAAGTGCAAAGCCTGTTCTAGACAACCCACTTGCAGGACGGCTCGCAACCCGGTTCACGTGGCGAGGGAGCAAGCTCCCTCGCCACGGTTTTGTGTTTGGCTCGGGCTGGGTTGATCAGGCCACAAAAGCACCCACTACCAAACCCTGTGGCGAGGGAATAAATCCTCACCACAAAAGCCGCCTACATTCTCAGCTGTGATTCACCTGGGTTTCCCTTGGCACCGCATACCCCTGTGGGAGCGAGCTTGCTCGCGAAGACGGCGGATCAGCTTGCATCCATCTTGGATGGGCTGCCGTCATCGCGAGCAAACTCGCATCGTTTCAGGCAGTAAAGTCGCTGGCGTGCAGCTCCTTGACGCCGACCAGTTCGAACTCGAACTCGGGGGTGGCGTCGGCGTTGGTACTGCCGGAGAGGATGCCGTCGGCGAAACGCAGTTGGCCGGTGGCGTTGGTGGAGTCGAAGGCGGCGCTGCCGATGAACGTGAAGGCATCCAGCGTGGCGGTCTGTGGGTTGGCGTCCAGGCCGGTGAGATCCAAATGATCACCCTCGGTGCTCTTGAAACCGTTGATCACATCGCGCAAGGCACCCACGCCCATCTCCGACAACGCCCCAAACACGTAGGTGTCCGCGCCGGTGCCGCCGGTGAGGTTATCGGTGCCGGCGCCACCGATCAGCCGGTCATCGCCCGAACCGCCCACCAGCGTATCGTTGCCCGCGCCGCCGTTGAGGATATTCCCCGCGCTGTTGCCCGACAGTGTGTCGGCATAGGCGCTGCCGGTCAGGTTCTCGATGAATTTCAAGGTGTCGAGCCCGGAGCCCACGGTGTTTTGCTGCGCTGACGTGGAAAGGTTGACGGTAACGCCCGAGAGGGCGCGTTCAAACGACGCCGTGTCGTTGCCGTCGCGCCCGTCCAGCACGTTGTTGCTGGCGCCGGCGAACAGCGTGTTGTCCAGGGCGTTGCCGGTGCCATTGGCGGCGCCGGCGCTATCGATATACAGATTCTCAACGTTGCTGCCCAAGGTATAGGCCGCCAGACTGCTGTGCACACTATCGATTCCGCCTGGCGTGGCGTTGCTGTTGGTCTCGATCACGTTGTCGTCGACGTTGTCGACATAGTAGGTGTCGTTGCCATCGCCGCCGCTCATGCTGTCGGCCCCGGCGGCACCGTCGATCACGTTATGGGCGGCGTTGCCGGTGATGAAGTTGCGCCGTTCATTACCGGTGCCGTCGATGTCCGACACGCCGGTAAGCACCAGGTTCTCGAGGTTGGCCCCCAGCGTCCAACTGACCGAGGCCTGCACCGTATCAATCTGCGAGGCCGAGGTGTTGGTTTCCACCACGCTGTCGAAGGCATTATCGACCACATAGATATCGTTGCCATCGCCACCCGTGAGGGTATCGGCGCCCAAGTCGCCATCCAGCGTGTCATTGCCGGCGCTGCCCACCAGGGTATCGTCCTGATCGGTGCCGGAAATGTGCCCACCTTGGTTCTGGGCGTTATCGAAAATGTCCTGCACGCTGTTGTTATCGTTGGGATTGCCCTGGAAGCCCAAGTCTCCGGCAATGTAATCGGCCAGGCGCTGGCCGACGATTTCCGCCGACTCCTCGTGTAGATGCCAGACGTCATCGGGGTACACCAGTGGATCGACTTCATAGCGCAAGGGCAGGTCGGTGTAGTCCACCGCCAGCTTGACGTCGGCGCGCTCGGCGGCGATGGCTTCCTGGACGGCGCGGACGTAACCGACGCCGTCGACGATGGACGCGATTTTGTCTTCCGAATAACCCCGGGCACGGGCCGCATCCTGCTCGTAGTGACCAGTCTCCATCAGGTACACGCTGAAGTTGCCGAACTGAGCGTGCAGGTAATCGAACACTTTCAAGGTCGCGGCTTTATAGGCTGCAGCCGCTGCGGCCTTGTCGGTCGAGCGGGCGATTTCCTGGGCGGCTTCTTCGCCCTGGCCCCAGATGATGCCCATGGTCACGTTGTCGATCGATTGCAGTTCGGTGAGCTGATCGCGCAGCAACGTCACGGCCCGCAACAGCGCAGGCCCGGGTTGGTTGGTGTCGGTCAGCCACCAGCACAGCTTGAGCTCCTCGGCGCCCAGGGTCGACAGGCCATTGACCGTGCTGCCGCCCACGGCGATATCGATGCCGTTGCCATCGGCATCGGTGAACTGGCTGCGCACGTCATAGGTGGTGTAGCGGTCCAGGTCCTTGACCAGCATCGAGGTGCCGGATTGATCGTCGTCCTCGGTCATGCGCAGCAGGCGCGCGTTGGATTGGCCGAGGGTCGGCAGGTAGAGGATGTCTTGTTGGGCGCGTTCGCCGAAGACAAAGTCGCTGGCAGTCAGCGTATTGAGGTAGTTGCCGTTGAGGGCGATCTCAAAGCGATTGCCATCGGCGTCGGCTTCGGCGGACTTGATGTAGGTCTTGTCGCCAGCCGCGTTCAACGTCATGTACAGCGTGCCGTTGCTGCCATCGCCAAGACCGATGAAGCCCAGGCTCGAAACGTCGATCTTGTCGACCCCGACGGTGAAGTCATAGAGCGTGTCGGTGGCCGTGACGCCGCCGGTGTCGTAGTCGCGGTAGCTATCGAGCACGTTGGTGTAGCGGAACGTGTCGGCGCCGTCGCCGCCGTATAGCGAGTCGCGGCCTGCACCACCGTCGACTATGTCCGCACCGGCGCCGGCCTTGATGGTGTCATTGCCTGCGAGGCCGAGAATCAGGTCGGAACCCGCCGTGCCATTGAGGGTTTCGCCATTGCTGGTTCCGGTGATGGTGTTGGCGGGTGCGTCGGCCACCGCCAAGGCGAAGCTGTCGCTGACCGACGCACCGGACGGGTCGGTGGCCTTGACCAGCACGTTGTAGTTACCCGAAGCGGTGCTGGTGGGCGTACCGGTGAAGGTCAGGTTGGTAGCATTGAAATGCAGCCAGGCGGGCAGGGCGCTGCCATCGGCCAGGGTCGCGGTGTAGCTCAGTACATCCTGGTTGGCGTCGGTGAAGCTGTCATGGGTCACGGTGTAGCTGAACGGCGTGCTTTCGGTAGCATTCTGGTCGAGGAGCGGGATCGTCACCACCGGTGCCACGTTGCTGGGTGTGTTCTGGTCGGCGAAGACAAAATGATTGGCCGTCAGGCTGTTCACCAGATTGCCTGCCAGAGACACCTCGAAGCGGTTGCCATTGGCGTCGACGGTGAGGTCCTTGAGGTAGGTGCGATTGCTCGTGGCGCTGTAGGTCACTTGCAGCGTGCCGTTCAAACCGTTGCCCAGGCCGGTGTAGCCAAGGGCCGAGACATCGATTTTGTCCGCCGCCACATCGAAATCGAGAATCTGGTCACTGACGCTGGTGGAGCCGGTGCGGTAGCTGTCGAGTTTCGAGGTGTAGCGGAACACATCGGCCCCGGCCCCACCGGTGAGTTTGTCCACGCCGGTGCCGCCCACCAGGATGTCATTGCCCGCGCCGCCGTTGAGGGTGTCGTTGCCGGCACCGCCGAACAGCTGCTCGTTGGCCGCCGTGCCGGTCAAGGTGTCGTTGTTCGGCGTGCCATTGATGATGACGGATGTGGGGACGTCTTGTACGGCGAGGGTGAAGGCGTCGCTGACGGTGGCGTTGCTTCCATCGGTCGCCGTGACTTGGATGGAATAAGTGCCCGACGCCGTGTCGGGTGGCGTGCCGCTGAAGGTGCGGGTCGCGGCATTGAACGTCAGCCAGCTGGGCAGGGCGCTGCCGTCGGCCAACTTGGCGGTGTAGCTGAGGCTGTCGTTATCCGGATCGGTGAAGCTGGTGGCGGGCACCACGTAGCTGAACGGGGTGTTTTCGGTCGCGTTCTGATCCAGTAGCGGCGTCGCCAAAACGGGCGCCTGGTTGGTTGGCGAGGACGTGGCGAAGACGAAGTTGGCGCTGGTCAGCGTATTGAGGTAGTTGCCGTCCAATGCCACTTCGAAGCGGTTGCCATTGGCGTCGGCGTCCAGGGACTTGATGTAAGTCTTGGTGCCGGCGCTGTTGAGTACCAGGTACACGGTGTTGTTCTTGCCGTCTCCCAGCCCGGTGAAACCCAGGGCGGACAGATCGATCTTGTCGGCGCTGACGTTGAAGTCGGTGATCAGGTCGCCCAGGTTGGCGCCGCCGGTGTTGTAGTTGCGGTAGCTGTCCAGGCGATTGGAGAACACGAACGTGTCCGCACCGGCGCCACCGGTGAGGGTGTCCATCCCGGCGCCGCCGTCGAGCTTGTCGTCGCCCGCGCCGCCACTGAGACTGTCATTGCCCGCCAGGCCGAGCAATGTGTCGGCGGCGTCACTGCCCAGTAGCGAGTCGCTGCCAGTGGTGCCGGTGATGACCCGGTTGAAAATGAAGTTGCTGGCAGTCAGGGTACTGGCCAGGTTGCCCGAGAGAATCAGCTCGAAGCGATTGCCACTGGCGTCGGCATCGTAGTCCTTGATGTAGGTGCGGTTGTTGCTGGCGCTGTAGCTGATCTGCAGGGTGCCGCCCCGGCCGTTGCCCAACCCGGTGAAGCCCAGGCCCGCGAGGTCGATCTTGTCCTGGGTGACATCGAAATCGGTGATGGTGTCGTCGAAGCTTGCGCTGGCGTTGCGGTAGCTGTCCGACTGGGCGACGAAACGGAACGTGTCCGCACCCGTGCCGCCGGTGAGCTTGTCGACGCCGGCCCCGCCCACCAGGATGTCGCTGCCGGCCGCGCCATTGATGGTGTCGTTGCCCGCGCCGCCGTAGAAGATCTCACTGGCGGCGCTGCCCAGCAGGGTGTCGTTGCCGGCCGTACCTTGTACGGTGGTCATCGGCACCGTGGCGCTGACGTAGCTGCCATCGCCGTAGACCAGGGTCGCGCCCTTACTGGTGTGGCTGATGGTATTGGCGATGATGGCGTTGCGATCGGTGCCGTCCTCATTGCGCTCGGCCACACCGTAGGTCGACAGGTTGCTGCCGCTGATGATGTTGCCCTGGATGGTGTTATCGCTGCCGTTGAAATACTTGCCGGACACGCCCAGGGTGTCATCGTAGGACTGGATGATGATCTCCGGTACCGGGCTGCCCAGGGAGTTGTTGTTGAGGGTGTTATCGATGATCTCGACGTGGTTGCTGCCGTAGATACGAACACCGGCGCTGGCGTTGTCATGGATATCGACGCCGCTGACGGTCACGTCGCTGGAGAGCTTGACCAGTACACCCTCGGCACCGTTGCCATAGACCTCGCCACCGGTGATGGTGATGTTGCTGGGAGAGGGGATGTTCTCGCTGCCGCGCTGCACGACGATGCCATTGCCGCCGTTGTTGTAGGCCACATTATTGGTGAGCGTGAAGTCATGGGTGCTGGTCACGACGTTGAAGCCGTGGCGGTCGTTGTCGTAGGCGACATTGTTTTCGAAGGTGCTGTCGCTGAGGAAGTCGGCGACGAAGCCGTCCAGGCCGTTGCCGTGGGACACGCTGTTCTTGATGACCATGTTGACGGTCTGCTCGTGGGGGTCGAAACCGTACCCGGAGCAATCCTTGATCTCGACGCTGTCGAGGGTGACGTTGGAGTCGTAGCCTTCTTCACCAGGGATATAACCGTTGAACCAGCCGTCGATCTTGCCCGTGGTGTGGTCGCGGTTGCCGTCGATGGTGAGGTTGCTGACCCCGAAATCGTGGGTCTCCTCGCCATAGGCCGAGCGGATGACACCGGTGATCTTGGTGTCGGAGCCGTCAGCCACCTTCACGGTGGTTTCACCCATGCCGTCGCCATACAGGTAGACATTGCTCTTGAGCATCAGGCAACCGTCGGAGGGTTCCTCGCCTCCCGAAACGATGTACGTCCCAGTCGGCATATAGACCTGCCCACCCCCCGCGGCTGCCGCCGCATCGATCGCACTTTGTATCGCCGCCGTGTCGTCAGTAACGCCATCTCCTTTGGCGCCAAAATCTTGAACATTAAAAATCATGAGCTTATCTCCGTATCAGGCTTAAAACCTCGGTAGATGCCAATATTCCATCGGCGGCCACCGTGTTATGACCCAGCGGAGCGAAAAAGTTGTGACCGCGTATCGGCAAAGTGTCAAAAAAACGGACTTAACTGATCAGCGGTTGTGAGGTGTTTCAAAAAAGTAACGTTCTATTGACGGTTGGCGAGCCCTGTGGGAGCGAGCTTGCTCGCGAAGACGTCGGCACATTCAACGCGGATGTAACAGACCTGCGGACATCGCGGGCAAGCTCGCTCCCACAGGGGGCCTGCGTTTTCCTTGATTGGCATCAACCCCAGGTCGGGCCGCAGGCGCTAACCTCGGAACAACCGCCGTCCCGCAGAAGAGGGCGGCCGAGGAGCGCCATGATTTATCCGCTGTTTCTGACGTTGCACCTGTTCGCCGCGCTGGCCTTCATCGGCACGGTTTTCTTCGAGGTGCTGTTTCTCGAAAGCATCCGCAAACAACTGCCCGCCAAGGTCATGGTGCTGCTGGAACAGGGCATCAGCCGGCGTGCCCGACAACTGATGCCCTGGATATTGCTGGCGTTGTTCGGTGCCGGTGGCGGCATGGTCTGGCTGCGGTACTGGCCGGCATTGATGTCGCCGCTGCAATCATCCTTCGGCCTGTTGTTGAGTCTCAAGATCGTGCTGGCGGGCAGTGTGCTGGGGCATTTTCTCTGGGCCATGTGGCTGTTCAAAAGCGCGCGCATGAATGCTCGCTACGTCCACATCATCCATACCAGCGTCTTCCTGCACATGGTGGCGATCGTGCTGCTGGCCAAGGGCATGTTTTATATCACCTGGTAGCCCCGGCGGCGTGGCGTCGAGGCGCTTGATACAAGTCAAGGTGACCTGGCGGGTTACAGCGGACACTGTCGCTGCGCAGCCACTCGGAGATTGTCATGTTCGACCTGTTCCAAACCCTCGGCGAGCGACCTTCGGGCCGCGTCCCGGAGCTGGGTGATTTCGATTGTCCGGTCGGTACACGGAAATTCCACAGCGGCATCGGTTCGCTCGATTTGCTTCGAGGGTTGCGCAGCAGCCGTCAGAAGCAACGGCCGCTTTCCCTGGCCGTGCACCTGCCGTCGCAATTGCGGCTGGCATCGTGTTCGCCCCTTGCCAGCGATTGTCGGTGCGGCGAGATCGAGGGTTACCTGCAACGCCTGACCTATGAAATGGGCCTGGTCGGTTGTCACCTGGGCGCAGGCCGGCATGTCGAGCAGTTTTGCCTGACCGGTGGCACGCCGGTGATTGCCCATTTGCAGAAGCTGATGGGGAACCTGCGCAAGCGCTTCGATTTCTGCAAATACGACGGCGGCGACTACAGCATCGAGGTGGACCTGCATCACACCGACTGGTCGACCATGGGTTTGATTCGCGACCAGGGCTTTACCCACGTCAGCATCGGCGTTCCGGATATCGGTGCCGACAGCGACCTGCCGGTGGATTGTTATCAAAATCCGGCCCCGATCCATTCCCTGATCGATGCGGCGCGCACGTTCGGTTTCCGCTCGATCAACATTGACCTGGGTTACGGCCACGCCTGGCAGACGCCGAACAGCTTCGCCCTGAAACTGGCAACGCTGATCGAGCTGGAGCCGGACCGGCTGCACATTTTTGACTATGCCCATGCGCCGTACCGTTATCGCTCGAAAAATGCCGGGGCGGCCGGCGCGTTTTGCAGCCCGGCGGACAAAGACGCCATGCGCAGGATCTGCTGCGAACAGCTGATCGGGGCCGGTTATCACTACATCGGCCTGGGCCAGTTCGTCAGGGCTGACGATGACCTGGCAGTGGCCCAGGAACACGGACGCCTGCATCGCAACTGCCAGGGTTTTACCCGCCATGGTTGCTGTGACCATGTGGGGTTCGGGTTGTCGGCGGTCACTCAAATCGAACACCTGTACGTGCAGAACACCGACGACCTGCTTGAGTATTGCCAGCAGCTGGACGCTGGGCAGTTGCCGGTCTGGCGCGGTTGGCGCTGTGAGGCGCAGGACCAGGTCAAGGCCTGCGTGGTCGAGCAGCTTGCCTGTGACCTGGAACTGGATATCGCGGCCATCGAGGCGCGTTTCGGCTTGGTGTTCCGGGACTATTTCGCACCTCTCTGGCCGGTGCTGGAGGCCTTGCACGACGAGGGGTTGATCGAGCTCTCGAACCGTTTCATCGGCGTCCTGCCCGCCGGGCGGTTGAACGTGGATGCGATCTGCAATCTGTTCGACCAAGGCCCGGATGACGCAAGCCCCTATCCTTTTGAAAAGTTGAACCGCTCATGAATGCTGCCTCCGGTTTCAATCGTGCCCTGGTGGAGAAATATGACCGTCCCGGGCCGCGCTACACGTCTTATCCCACGGCTCCGCAGTTCCATCAGGCGTTTGCCATGGACGAATATCGCCACGCAGCCCAGCGCAGCAACTTGGCACCGGTGCCGAAACCGTTGTCGGTGTACATCCATATCCCGTTCTGCCAGAGCCTGTGCTACTACTGCGCGTGCCATAAAATCATTACTCGCAAAAGCCATCGCGCCACCGAATACCTGGCGTACCTCAAGCGCGAAATCGCTTTGCAAGCGGCGCTGTTCGACCGCTCGCGCAAACTGACCCAACTGCACCTGGGCGGCGGCACGCCGACTTACCTGACCCATGAACAGTTGGCCGACCTGATGGCCTGTCTGCATCAATCGTTCGACATGGACGACAGCGATGAGCATGAGTTTTCCATCGAGGTTGACCCTCGGACCATCGATGCGCAACAGATCCAAGGTCTACGTCAGCTGGGGTTCAATCGCTTGAGTTTTGGCGTCCAGGATTTCGATGCCCGGGTGCAGGCGGCCGTCAATCGAGTGCAGAGCGAAGCCCAGGTCGTCGAGTTGGTGGAAGCGGCGCGCCAGGCGAATTTCAAGTCGGTGAGCGTCGATTTGATCTATGGCCTGCCGTTGCAGACCATCGCCAGTTTTGACGTGACCCTGGACAAGATCATCGCCTTGCGGCCCGACCGCATCGCCACCTACAGCTACGCGCACCTGCCGCAGCGGGTGCGGGCGCAACGGATGATCCGGCCCGAAGACATGCCGCCGCCGGAGCGCAAGCTGGAACTGCTCGAACTGACCATCAACCGCCTGACCGAGGCCGGCTACGTTTACATCGGCATGGACCATTTCGCCTTGCCCGACGACGAACTGGTGCGCGCGCGCGCCCAAGGCACGCTGCAACGCAATTTCCAAGGGTATTCCACCCATGCCGATTGCGACCTGATTGGCCTGGGCGTGTCCTCGATCGGCAAGGTCGGCGACAGTTACAACCAGAACGTCAAGGAAATCTCCCAGTATTACGCGCGTCTGGATCAAGGCTTGCTGCCGGTGCAGCGCGGCTATCGGCTGAGCGACGACGATCGGCTGCGGCGCGAAGTCATCAGTGAACTGATGTGCCATGGAAGAGTGGAATTTGGCCAGATCGACTCGGCCCATGGCATTCGTTTTACCGAGTACTTTGCCGATGCACTGAGCCAGCTCCAGGAGCAGGTGCGCGACGGACTGCTTGAAATTCACGATGACGCGTTGGTATTGCTACCCCAAGGCCAATTGATGATGCGCAGCGTGGCCATGACCTTCGATGCCTACCTGGAGGCGGATCGGACGGTCCAGTATTCGCGCACGGTTTGATTTCAACGAATGAATCGCCATACCCGTGGCGAGGGAGCTTGCTCCCGCTGGGCTGCGCAGCAGCCCCTCAGTTCAGTCGCTGCGGTGCGTCAGGTTGATCGAGTGCGGGTTTTGGGGGGCGCTTCGCACCCCAGCGGGAGCAAGCTCCCTCGCCACGGGTTGTG
>NZ_LHVI01000018.1:0-33852 GCF_001269755.1 Pseudomonas sp. Q12-87
AAGCTCCCTCGCCACGGGTTGTGTGGGCGGTTAGTTTTTTTTCGCCGCTTGCTCCCGCTGGGGTGCGAAGCGCCCCCGACCTTATTGGCCAGGCAGCAATGCCCTCGCCAGAAACCCTGCCGTCCGGCTGTCCGGGCATTCGGCCACGTCGGCCGGCGCACCGCACGCCACGACGCTTCCGCCTTGGGAGCCCGCGCCAGGGCCAATGTCGATGACCCAGTCGCTTTGGGCCACTACCCGCATGTCGTGCTCCACGACCACCACGGTGTGGCCTTCATCGACCAGTCGATTGAGTTGCACCAGCAGGCGATCCACGTCCTGGGGATGCAGCCCGTTGGTGGGTTCATCCAGAACGTACAGTGTTGCCCCGCGGGCCTTGCGCTGCAGTTCGGTCGCCAGCTTGATCCGCTGCGCCTCGCCGCCGGACAGTTCGGTGGCCGGCTGGCCGAGACGCAGGTAACCCAGCCCGATATCCTGCAGCACTTGTAATGCGCGCCTGGCCGGGGCTTGGTCGGCAAATACCTCGAGCGCCTGGTTCACGGTCAGTTGCAATACCTGGGAAATGTCCAGGCCCTGCCAGCGAACTTCCAAGGTCTGCGGGTTGTAGCGCGCGCCGTGGCAGGTGGGGCAGGGAGCGTACACGCTGGGCATGAACAACAATTCAACACTGACAAAGCCTTCTCCTTCGCAGGTCTCGCAGCGGCCCTTGGCAACGTTGAAGGAAAACCTTCCGGCGTCGAAACCCAAGTCCCGGGCCTGCTCCGTCGCGGCGAACAACTTGCGCACGTGATCGAACAAGCCGGTGTAGGTGGCGAGGTTGGAACGCGGCGTGCGGCCGATGGGTTTCTGGTCCACCTGCACCAGTCGCTTGACCGCGTCGAGCCCGGCGCTGATGCGACCGCCGCTGATTTGCGCAGGTTCGTCTTCCAGGCTCTGCTCGTCGGCTTCGCTATCAGAGGTGGCCTGACCCAGATGGGTGCCGACCAGATCCAGCAGGGCCTGGCTGACCAGGCTGGATTTTCCTGAGCCGGAAATGCCGGTCACAGCGGTGAAGCAACCCAAGGGGAAGGCCGCGCTCAGGTTGTCGAGGTTGTTGCGAGTGATGCCTTCCAGGCGCAGCCAATCCTTGGGTGCCCGTGGGCTGCGAGCGGTGGCGTGTTGCTCGCCGAATAGGTAGGCGCGGGTCCGTGATTCGGGCACGTGTCCCAGGCCTGCCGGTGGACCGCTGTAGAGGATTTCCCCGCCTTGTTCGCCGGCGTCCGGACCCACGTCGATGAGCCAGTCGGCGCGGCGCATCGTATCCAGGTCATGTTCGACCACAAATACCGAGTTGCCCGCTTCCTTGAGACGTTGCAAGGCGCCAAACAACGCTTCGCTGTCGGCCGGGTGCAGGCCGGCGGAGGGTTCGTCCAGCACATAAATCACTCCGAACAACTGGGAATTGAGCTGCGTCGCCAGGCGCAGGCGTTGCAGTTCGCCGGACGAGAGTGTCGGCGTGCTGCGCTCCAGGGCGAGGTAACCGAGGCCCAGGTCGATGAGGGTGACGATCCGTTCCAGCAGTTCGGCGGCGATGCGTTGCGCGGCCAGGCGTTTTTCCAGGGAAAGGTTGGGGGTGTGGCGCGCGTCGGGCCCTCCGGCGTGAGGATTGTCGCCCCGAGCAGCGCGTTGGTCCCGGGCCAGGCGGGTTTGCTGGTGCGTCAGGACCTGCCCTGGTTCTTCGGCTTGTTCGAGGTAGGCGGGCGCCAGGACACTTCGGAGCACCTCGGCCAATTCCAGCAGGGGCAGTTGCGACAGCTCGGCGATGTCCAGGCCGGCGAAGGTCACCGTCAGTGCCTCGCGCTTGAGGCGCTTGCCTTCGCACAGCGGACAGGGACTGGCCCGCATGTACTGGGCGACGCGCTTGCGCATCTGCGCGCTTTGCGAATGCATGAATGTGTGCAACAGATAACGCCGGGCGCCGCTGAACGTACCCTGGTAACTGGGCTCGAGCTTGCGCTTGAGGGCGGCGCGGGTCTGGGCCGGGGTGAGCCCGGCGTATACCGGGACGGTGGGCGTTTCTTCGGTGAACAGTATCCAGTCGCGCTGTTTTTTCGGCAGGTCGCGCCAAGGGATGTCGACGTCATAGCCCAGGGTCACGAGGATGTCCCGCAGGTTCTGGCCTTGCCAGGCCATGGGCCAAGCGGCCACGGCCCGTTCGCGAATGGTCAAGGAGGGATCCGGCACCATCGACGCTTCGGTCACTTCGTAGACGCGCCCCAGGCCATGGCATTGCTGGCAGGCACCTTGGGGCGTGTTGGGCGAGAAGTCCTCGGCGTAGAGCATCGGCTGGTCGGCCGGATAACTACCCGCACGGGAATAGAGCATACGGATCAGGCTCGACAAGGTGGTGACGCTGCCCACCGAGGAGCGTGCGCTGGGTGTGCCGCGCTGTTGTTGCAAGGCCACCGCCGGCGGCAAGCCCTCGATGCTGTCGACATCCGGCACGCCCACCTGGTCGATCAGGCGCCGCGCATAAGGCGCGACGGATTCGAAGTAGCGACGCTGGGCTTCGGCGTAGAGCGTGGAGAAAGCCAGCGATGATTTGCCCGACCCCGACACGCCGGTAAACACCACCAGGGCATCGCGAGGGATGTCCACGTCGACATTCTTGAGGTTGTGTTCGCGAGCACCACGTACCCGGACGAAGCCGGTGCCTTGCGGCGAGTCAACGGTTGAAGCAGGAGCGGAGCGTGGGGGCATCGGGCATTCCTTGTGGACGTTGGTGCAACGCATCGGGGCGTTATGGCGATGGGAAAGTGGACTGGAACACAGCGCTGATCATTATGCGACCGGGTTGAACCGTTGGGGTGCGATAAAAATTTGCTCCGGGCGCAAGAGGTGACAAAGCGCTGCAGGTTTCCCCTCGCCACAAGAAGCAGTTCAGCTGGACTGCTCACTGACCACCGGGTCCTGGACCGCCGGGTTTAGTTTTTCCAAGTTGATTTCAATCAAGGGCCGGGCAGGGGGGCGGGTCTTACCATGATCGCCAAGATCCTGTCCTTAAGCCCTGGCGTCCATGACCCCTCACTTTGTGATGTTCCCCTCCCGCTTTTGGCTTCACGGGCTGTTCGTTTTCCTGCTGTTGTTCGCGGGCCATGCCCAGGCCAAGGACTACGGTGAAATCCAGCAGCAACGCATTCACCATGTCTTGGACCAGACCGACTCGATTTCCGAGCCCGAAGGACAGTTCAAGGTTCGCAAGCTGTCCGCTGCCGGCAAGCTCCTGGGCTATGTGTTTCAAAGCCTGGACGTGGTGGACATTCCCGCGTATTCAGGCAAGCCGATCAATGTCCAGGTGATCCTTGATCCGGCCGGTGTCATCCTCGACGCCTACGTGCTGGAACACCACGAACCGATTCTGCTGATCGGCATCGCCGAAGAAAAACTTCACGCGTTCAGCGCCCGCTACAGCGGCATCAAGGTCAATCAACGGGTCGTGGTGGGGCATTCCAGCGACCCGAACGCGGTGACGGTGGATGCGATTGCCGGTGCCACCGTGACGGCGATGGTGGTCAATGAGGTCATCATGCGCGCCGCCCATGATGTGGCGGTGTCCCTGGCCCTGGTCAAGGGCGATGCGGGATTGGCGGTGGCGCCGGCCCGGGTGCGGCAAGACATTTACCAACCCGCCGACTGGAAGACCCTGACCGGTAATGGCGCCATACGCCGCCTGCACCTGACCCGCGGCCAGGTCGACGCGTCCTTCAAGGGGACGGAGGCTGAGCAGGTTGAACTCGCCAGCGCCGAGCAGGCCGACGATACGTTCATCGACCTGTACCTCACTCACCTGAACCCGCCCACCATCGGCCGCAACCTGCTGGGCGAAGCGCAGTACCGCAGTCTGATGAACACGCTCAAACCCGGCGAGCAAGCCATCGCTGTCATGGGCAGCGGGCGTTACTCCTTCAAGGGCTCGGGCTACGTGCGCGGCGGCATTTTCGACCGGGTGCTGTTGCGCCAGTTTGGCGACGTGATCAGCTTTCGCGACATGGATTTCCAGCGTCTGGATGACGTAGCCGTCGAGGACATGCCTGAATTCGACGAAATGGCGATTTTCATTGTCCGTGCCGCCCACCGCTTCGATCCCGGCTCGCCCTGGAGCCTGGAACTGCTGATACGTCGGCAGACCGGGCCGGTCAGTGGGATCTTCAGCAGTTTCGAACTGGCTTATCAACTGCCCGAGCCTTACCTGGAACGGCCATTGCCCACGCCCGAGCAACTGGCGGCGGCCGAAGAAGCCAGCCGGCCGATGTGGCTGACGCTCTGGTATCAGAAAAGCCTGGAAATCACGGTGCTCGGCGTGGCGTTGCTGGTGCTGACGGCAATCCTGTTTTTCCAGGATTCGCTGGCCCGGCGGCCGAGGTTGTTGCATTGGTTGCGTCGGGGCTACTTGGTATTCACCGTGGTGTTCCTTGGTGGCTACGGGCTGGCGCAGTTGTCGGTGGTCAACGTGCTGACCTTCGTCCACGCCTTGTTCGAAGGTTTTCGCTGGGAACTGTTCCTCACCGATCCGCTGATCTTCATCCTCTGGGTGTTCACCGCCGCCAGCATCCTTCTGTGGGGACGCGGGGTGTTCTGCGGCTGGCTGTGTCCGTTCGGCGCGTTGCAGGAACTGATCAACGAACTGGCGCGCAAGCTCAAGGTGCCTCAATACGAATTGCCGTTCGCCGTGCATGAGCGGCTGTGGGCGATCAAATACATCATTTTGCTTGCCCTGTTCGGCATCTCGCTGGAGTCGATGGCCACCGCCGAACGGCTGGCCGAAGTTGAGCCGTTCAAGACCGCCATTACCCTGCGGTTCGACCGCCAGTGGTGGTTCGTCGCCTATGCGGCGGGCCTGCTGCTGATCAACGTGTTTACGCGAAAAGTCTATTGCCGCTACGTTTGCCCGTTGGGCGCGGCCCTGGCGATGCCTACCCGCCTGCGGTTGTTCGACTGGCTCAAGCGCCGCAAGGAGTGTGGCGACCCCTGCCAGTTGTGCGCCAAGGAATGCGAGATCCAGGCGATTCATCCCGACGGCTGCATCAACGCCAACGAATGCCACTACTGCCTCGACTGCCAGATGACCTGGCACAACGAAAACAAATGCCCGCCGCTGATCAACAAGCGCAAGAAACGCGGCAAGGCGGGCAACACCGATTCGCAGTTGATCCCCGTGGTGCAGGTGAGTCCGACGCCATGAGGCTCGCCAATGGCCTGTTTCCCTTGACCCTTTCCTTCTTCATGGAGCACACAGCATGAGCGATAAAAAAACCGAACCCACTGGGGTGGCGGAAGAACCCCGGGGTGTCAGCCGGCGCAGCTTCCTCGGCACCGGTGCGGTAACGGGTGCGGTCCTGGCCGGCGCCACGGCACTGGGCGCCGGGACGTTCACTCGCGAATCCTGGGCCGCAGCAGCCAAGGAAGCCAAGTCCAAGATTCACGTCGGGCCCGGTGAGCTGGACGAGTACTACGGTTTCTGGAGCGGCGGCCACCAGGGCGAGGTGCGGGTGCTGGGCGTACCGTCGATGCGTGAGCTGATGCGCATCCCGGTGTTCAACGTCGACTCGGCTACCGGTTGGGGGCTGACCAACGAAAGCAAGCACATCCTCGGCGAAAGCGCGAAATACCAGAACGGTGATTGCCATCACCCGCACATTTCCATGACCGACGGCAAATACGACGGCAAATACCTGTTCATCAACGACAAGGCCAACTCCCGGGTCGCGCGCATTCGCCTGGACATCATGAAGTGCGACAAGATGCTCACGGTCCCCAACGTGCAAGCCATCCATGGCCTGCGCCTGCAAAAGGTGCCGTACACCCAGTATGTGTTCGCCAACGCTGAGTTCGTGATCCCGCACCCCAACGACGGCCATACCTTCGACCTGCAGGACAAAAACAGCTTCACGATGTTCAACGCCATCGATGCCGAGAAAATGGAAATGGCCTTCCAGGTCATCGTCGACGGCAACCTGGACAACTCCGATGCTGACTACACCGGCAAATACGCCGCCAGCACCTGCTACAACTCCGAGAAGGCCTACGACCTGGGCGGCATGATGCGCAACGAGCGCGACTGGGTGGTGGTGTTCAACATCCCGCGTATCGAGGCGGCGATCAAGGCCGGCAAATTCATCAACCTGGACGGTTCGAAGGTGCCGGTGGTCGACGGTCGTAAAACCGATGGAAAGGACTCCGAGTTCACCCGCTACATCCCGGTGCCGAAGAACCCCCACGGGCTCAATACTTCGTCCGACGGCAAATATTTCATCGCCAACGGCAAGCTGTCGCCCACGGTGTCGATGATCGCCATCGACCGCCTGGATGACCTGTTCAACGACCGTTTCAAGGATCCACGCGAAGTGATCGTCGCTGAGCCTGAGCTGGGCCTTGGGCCTTTGCACACGACCTTCGACGGACGTGGCAACGCCTACACCACCTTGTTCATCGACAGCCAGGTGGTGAAGTGGAACATGGACGAGGCCATCCGCGCCTACAAGGGCGAGAAGGTCAATTACATCAAGCAGAAGCTCGACGTGCAGTACCAGCCCGGCCACAACCACGCGTCCCTCACCGAAACCAGCGAGGCGGACGGCAAGTGGCTGGTGGTGTTGTGCAAATTCTCCAAGGACCGCTTCCTGCCTACCGGCCCACTGCATCCGGAGAACGATCAACTGATCGACATTTCCGGTGAGGAAATGAAGCTGGTGCACGACGGCCCGGCCTTTGCCGAGCCCCATGACTGCATTCTCGCCCGGCGCGACCAGATCAAGACGCAGAAGATCTGGAACCGCGCCGATCCGTTTTTCGCCGAGACCGTGGCCCGGGCGAAAAAGGATGGAATCAACCTGGAAACCGACAACAAGGTCATCCGCGACGGTAACAAGGTGCGCGTGTACATGACGTCGATGGCGCCGGCTTACGGCCTGACGGAGTTCACCGTCAAGCAGGGCAACGAGGTGACCGTGACGATCACCAACATCGACCAGATCGAGGACGTCACCCACGGCTTCGTCATGACCAACCATGGCGCAAGCATGGAGATCAGCCCGCAACAGACCTCATCCATCACCTTTACCGCCGACAAGGCTGGCCTGCATTGGTACTACTGCAGCTGGTTCTGCCACGCCCTGCACATGGAAATGGTCGGCCGCATGCTGGTTGAAAAAGCCTGAGTCAACTCATCAAGGAGACCCTTTCAATGACCGGGAACACGCAGCCACCTGCGGGCCACGCTTGCCGACCGGTCATTGCACTGGTGCTTTGTCTACTGTCGGGCGGCGCGATGTGCGCGCCGCAGCCGATCACGAATCTGCCCTTGCAGGCCGATGGCGAGCAACAATGGCGCCTGCCTGCGGGGCATTACCAAGGCTCGTTCAGTATCGATCAGCCGATGACCCTGAACTGTGCGCCGGATGCGGTATTCCAGGGGCAGGGCGAGGGCAACGGGTTGATCATTCGCGCGCCGAACGTCCAAGTCCAGGGCTGTACGTTCCTGGATTGGGGTCATGACCTGACCGCCATGAACGCTGCCGTGTTCATCCAGCCGGTCGCCCAAGGCGCCGTGGTTCGTGCGAACCGCATGCAAGGGCAGGGCTTCGGCATTTGGGTCGATGGTACGCGAGACGTCAGCCTGATCGACAACCGCATCCAGGGCGACCCCAACCTGCGTTCCCAGGATCGCGGTAACGGCATTCATCTGTACGCCGTGCACGGTGCCCGAGTCATCGGTAACCAGGTGCACGAAACCCGCGATGGCATCTACATCGACACCTCCAGTGGCAACCTGCTCCAGGGCAATGTCCTAGAGGACCTGCGCTACGGCGTGCATTACATGTTCGCCAACGATAATCGCCTGCTGGACAACGTCACCCGGCGTACCCGCACCGGTTATGCCTTGATGCAAAGCCGGCAACTGACAGTCATCGGCAACCGCTCCGAGCAGGATCAGAACTACGGGATCCTGATGAACTACATCACCTATTCGACCTTGCGCGACAACTTCGTGACCGACGTGCGCGACGGGTCCACCGGCGACACCATGATTACCGGCGCCGAGGGCAAGGCCCTGTTCATCTACAACTCGCTGTTCAACCGCATCGAAGGCAATCACTTCGAGCGCAGCGCCGTGGGCATCCATTTGACTGCCGGCTCGGAGGACAACCGCATCGCCGGGAATGCCTTCGTGCATAACCAGCGCCAGGTCAAATACGTCGCCACGCGATTGCAGGAGTGGTCGGCGGACGGGCGCGGCAATTATTGGAGCGATTACCTGGGCTGGGACCGTAATGGCGATGGCCTGGGCGATGTGGCCTATGAACCCAACGATAACGTCGATCGCCTGCTGTGGTTGTACCCGCAGGTACGGCTGTTGATGAACAGTCCGGGGATCGAACTGCTGCGCTGGGTGCAGCGGGCCTTCCCGGTAATGAAATCCCCTGGGGTGATGGACAGCCATCCGCTGATGGAAACGCCGGCCCGTCCCCCCCAACGCAACAGTGCCCAGGAGGACGCGTCTTGAACGTCGTCGAGATCGAAGGCGTCAGCCAGCGCTATGGTGACGTCGCCGTGTTGCGCGAGCTGAACTTGAACCTGGCCCAGGGCGAAGTGCTCGGCCTGTTCGGCCATAACGGTGCGGGCAAGACCACCACCATGAAGCTGATCCTCGGTTTGCTGCGGGCCAGTGAGGGGGAGGTGCGTGTTTTCGGGCGCAATCCCGGCGATCCGGCCGTGCGGCGAATGCTCGGTTACTTGCCAGAGAACGTGATGTTTTATCCGCAGTTGAGTGGGCTGGAAACCTTGCGCCATTTTGCTCGGCTCAAAGGCGCCGCGCCGGAACAGGTCGAGCGCCTGCTCGAAGAGGTGGGATTGGCCGAGGCCGCCCGGCGCCGCGTGCGCACCTATTCCAAGGGCATGCGTCAGCGCCTCGGGCTGGCCCAGGCGCTGCTCGGCCAACCGCGCCTGTTGCTGCTGGACGAACCGACCGTTGGCCTGGACCCCATCGCCACCCAGGACCTGTATCAACTGCTGGATCGCCTGCGTTGGCAGGGCACCAGCATCATTCTGTGTTCGCACGTCTTGCCTGGGGTGGAAGCTCACATCAACCGCGCCGCGATTCTTACCCAAGGCCGCCTGTTGGCCCTCGGCAGCCTGGCTCGGTTGCGCGAGGACGCCAGGCTGCCGACGCTGATCCGCGCCTCGGGCCTGTCTCGGGCCGACTGGCTTCGCCAACATTGGCGCAGCGAAGGGCACGTCACCCAGGGATGGGGCGCGGAAGGGGTCCAGGTGTCCGCGCCAGATGGCAGCAAGCTCGCCTTGTTGCGCCAGTTGCTGGCTCAGGACGACCCGACGGATGTCGAGATCAAGCCGCCGTCCCTGGAAGACCTGTACCGTCATTACATGGTCCGTGCGGCCGCCGAGGAGGCCAGCCAATGAACCCGATCTGGAACATGGCGCGCAAGGAGTTCAGCGACGGCCTGCGTAATCGTTGGTTGTTGGCGATCAGCCTGTTATTCGCGGTGCTTGCCATTGGCATCGCCTGGCTTGGCGCGGCGGCGTCCGGGCAATTGGGCTTTACCTCGGTACCGGCGACGGTGGCGAGCCTGTCCAGCCTGGCGACTTTCCTGATGCCGTTGATTGCGCTGCTACTGGCCTACGACGCGATTGTCGGTGAGGACGAGAGCGGCACCTTGCTCTTGTTACTCACTTATCCGTTGGGGCGCGGCCAACTACTGTTGGGCAAGTTTGTCGGCCACGGCTTGATTCTGACCCTGGCGACGTTCATCGGCTTCGGCTGCGCGATGCTCGCCATCGCGCTGTTGGTCGATGACGTCGAGCTGAGTCTGCTGCTCTGGGCGTTCGGCCGTTTCATGCTGTCCAGCACCTTGCTGGGCTGGGTGTTCCTGGGGCTGGCCTATGTGTTGAGCAGTCTTTCGGCGGAAAAATCCACCGCGGCCGGGTTGGCGCTCGGAGTGTGGTTTTTCTTCGTGCTGGTGTTCGACTTGGCCTTGCTGGCGCTGCTGGTGCTGAGCGAGGGCCGATTCAGTCCGGATTTGCTGCCCTGGTTGCTGCTGTTCAATCCCACGGATGTGTATCGGTTGATCAATCTGTCCGGGTTCGACTCGGCGTCCACCGGTGCGGCGGTGCTGACCCTGGGCAGCGACTTGCCGGTGTCGGGGCCTTGGCTCTGGTTGTGCCTGTGGGGGTGGCTGGCGGTTCCGTTGTGGCTGGCGCACCGGTTGTTCAATCGCCGGGCGCTGTGAATGTCTGATCTGAGGAGCATGCAATGATTAACAAGGTGTCTTTGACGGCGGGCCGTTTCCTGGCCGGGATAATGGTGTGCCTGGCGCTGGCGGCGTGCGGCAAGGCTGGGCCACCGCCGGCCACCGAGGCGGCGCTGGCGTTTCATCCCAGCGATGAATGCCATGTCTGCGGCATGGTCATCAACGACTTTCCCGGGCCCAAGGGCGCGGCGGTCGGGGCGAGCGGGGTGAAGAAGTTCTGCTCGCCGGCAGAGATGCTGGGCTGGTGGCTGCAGCCGGAAAACCATCGCGCCGACGTCAAGCTGTACGTCCATGACATGGGCCGCAGCCATTGGAACACACCGGACGACGCCCACCTGATTGATGCTCGCACGGCCTATTTCGTCGTCGGCTCGGGGCTCAAGGGTGCCATGGGCGTCGTACTGGCCTCGTTCTCCGACGCCCAGGCAGCACAAAAACTTGCCAGTGACACCGGCGGCCGCGTGCTGCGCCTGGAAGACATCGACCAGAAACTGCTCGGGCAGGCGACAGCCATGGCGCCGATGAGCCACTGATACACAGCCCTGGCGCCTATGTGGCGAGGGAGCTTGCTCCCGCTGGGGTGCGAAGCGCCCCCAAAACGCCGCACGCAGACAACCTGACCCACCGCAGTAATTGAGCTAAGGGCTGCTGCGCACCCCAGCGGGAGCAAGCTCCCTCGCCACGGGGGCTGTGGGGGCCGGGGGTTTTGGGTAGGTCATGCGGCGCCGCCACAAGAAACAGCTCACCCTGATGGCCGCTGTGGTGGATCAGATTTGCTTGCCACAGCATCAACCTTCTCATCCCATGGAAGCGTCCACCCACTACCCAAGTAGCATTCGTGGCTCAGGCGCGGGTTCGTACACTCAGGGTTCCTATCACGCACCCGCCGGAGGCGACGATGCAGCAGGCCCAGAGCGAAGGTGTGGTGAGCGCCATGTCCCAGGCTACGGATGTCCAGCAGGTGGCCCAGGCACTGGCGCGGCAGTTGTTGCACCCACACTTGGGGTTCGTGCTGTTTTTCTGTTCCGCCGAATACGATTTGCCGGCCCTTGGCGCGGCGTTGTCCCAGAGTTTCGGCGGGATTCGCCTGGTGGGTTGTACCAGTGCCGGGGAAATCACCACCCAGGGTTATGGCCGCAATTGCGTGACGGCGGTGGGGTTCGATCACCGGCATTTTTCCATCGCCGCCGAGCTGATCGGCGAAATGGAGCACTTCAGCCTGATCGACGCCCAGCAAATGGTCGAGCGCCTGGCCAGCGGCTGTCGCAGCAATGCCTTGGCCCCGATCAAAGGCCACAGTTTCGCCCTGACTTTGCTCGACGGTCTGTCCAGCCGCGAGGAAATGGTGCTGGCGGCCCTGAGTGCCGCGCTGGGGGATATTCCGCATTTCGGCGGCTCGGCCGGCGACGACAACTACCTGACCCACACCCACGTCTATTTCGAAGGCCAGTTCCACAGCGGTGCGGCCGTGGTGGTGCTGATCAATACCTGGCTGGAGTTCGAAGTCTTCACCACCCATCACATCCTGCCGCGTCAGGAAAAACTCGTGGTGACTGGCGCCGACAGCACCTCGCGACGAGTTTTTGAGCTCAACGCCGAGCCCGCCGCCGAGGAATATGCCCGGCACATCGGCGTGCCGGTGAGTGCGCTCGATTATCGGGTGTTCGCCGCCCACCCCCTGGCCGTGCGCATCAATGACCAATATTACGTGCGGGCGATCCAGCAGGTGCACCCGGACCTGAGCCTGAGTTTCTATTGCGCAGTGGAAAACGGCATCGTCCTCACGGCGATGACCCCGGGCCCGTTGCTGCACAACCTGCAAGAGCTGTTCGAAGGTTTGCAGGCACGCCTCGGCGACTTGCTGTTGACCATCGGCTGCGACTGTTTCCTGCGGCGCCTGGAATTGGAAGACCGCGGTGGCCTGGAGCAGATCGGGCAATTTTTACGCGAGCAACGGGTGATGGGCTTCAACACCTATGGAGAACAGTTCAATGGCATGCACATCAACCAGACCTTCACCGGAGTTGCCATTGCCCGCCATCGCGTCCCTGGCCACCGCTGAGCTACAGGCGCAGATCGCCAGCCTGCAGCATGAAAACCACAAGCTGCGGCGCATCAACGAGGCGCTGATCGAACGGGTGGAGTCCGGTGTGACCCGGGGCAACGACCCGTATGCGGCGTTCCAGCATTCGGTGGTGCTGGCCGAGCAGGTGCGCGAGCGCACCGATGCCCTGAACCAGGCCATGGCCGAGCTCAAGGCCGGTAATCATTTGCTGGGCGAGGCGCGGCTGCGAGCGGAGACCGCCCACCGACACCTGATCGATGCCATCGAGAGCATCTCGGATGCGTTCGTGCTGTTCGATGAGCAGCAACGCATCGTTCTCTTCAACAGCCGCTTCAAGGCCTTTTGGGTCAACAGTCGGGTGCGGATCATCGCCGGGATGCGACTTTCCGAGGTCAAGCGCCTGATGACGGCCAACGGGCTGTTCAGTGAGGAGCCTCGGGGCCAAGCCGACGAGCATGTGCTGTATCGCTTGCAGAACGGTCGCTGGCTGCAAGTCAGCGAACGGCCGACCCAGGAAGGCGGACGGGTGATCCTGTTCACCGACATCACCGACGTCAAGCTCAGTGAAACTGTGCGCCGCGAACAGGCCATCGCGCAAAAATCCCACCTGTTGCAGCGGGCGGTGGACAACTTGTCCCAAGGCGTGGCGATGGTCAACGCCCAGGGCGTGCTCGAATTGTGGAACCGACGCTTTCTCGAACTCAGCGGCCTGGCACCGGTGGCGGCCCATCGACCTTTCAACGAAGTGATCGCCGACAGTGAGCTGCAGTTGCTGACGCCTGCCAGTCGCGACAGCAGCGGCCGGATGATCCATGAGTGCGAGCAGCGCCTGTCCGATGGCCGGGTCCTGGAAATCCGCACCCATCCGCTGCCCACCGGCGGCTACGTCAATACCTTCACCGACATCACCGAGCGCTACCAGCACGCCGAGGCGCTCAGTGAAAGCGAGCGCTGGATCCGTCTGATCACGGACCATGTGCCGGCGCTGATTGCCTACCTCAACGCCGACCTGGTCTACGAATTCACCAACAAAGTCTACGAACAATGGTATTGCTGGCCCCGTGGCGTGATGCTCGGCCAGAGCCTGCGCGAGGCCCACAGCGAGCAGCATTACCAACGCCTGGAGGCCTACGTGGCGAGGGCGTTGGCGGGTGAAAGCGTGACGTTCGAGTTCGCCGAAACCAATATCAACGGCCAGGAGCGCTACATGCTGCGCTCCTACGTGCCCAACCGCTTGGCCAACGGCGAGGTGGTGGGGATTTTCGTGCTGATCCGCGACATCACCGAGCGCCGACGCACCGCCGAAGCGTTGCACCAGGCCTACCAGAATCTTGAACAACGGGTCCAGGAACGCACGGCTGAACTGACCTTGCTCAATGACCAGTTGCTCAAGGAGATCGACGAGCGCAGCCGCGTTGAATTACGGCTGCGCGAGGCCAAGCGCGAGGCCGAGCAGGCCAATCTGTCGAAAACCAAGTTCCTGGCCGCCGTCAGCCATGACTTGCTGCAACCCCTCAACGCCGCGCGCCTGTTTACCAGCGCATTGCTGGAGCGCCGCGAGCCGGTGGCCAACGCGCATCTGGTGCGCAACGTCAGCAACTCACTGCAGGACGTCGAGAACCTGCTGGGCACCTTGGTGGACATCTCCAAGCTCGACGCCGGGGTGATCAAGGCCGATGTCGCGCCATTCGCGCTCAGTGAGCTGCTCGACAACCTGGCGGCCGAGTACGTCCAGGTGGCCCGCAGCGAAGGGCTGGCGCTGCACTATGTTGGCTGTTCGGTGCTGGTACGCAGCGACATGCAATTGCTGGCGCGGATCCTGCGCAATCTGCTCAGCAACGCCATCCGGTACACCCCGGGTGGCCGCGTGGTGCTGGGCTGTCGTCGCCACGGCCGGCGGGTCTCGATCCAGGTTTGGGACAGCGGCATCGGCATTGCCGAAGATCGCTTGGAGGAGATATTCCAGGAGTTCAAGCGCGGCGATGTGCAGCGTCCGGACCAGGACCGCGGGTTGGGCCTGGGGCTGGCGATTGTCGAGAAGATCGCCGGGATTCTCGGGCACCGGATCCAGGTGCGCTCCTGGCCGGGCAAGGGCTCGATGTTTGCCATCGAAGTGCCCTTGAGCGCCACGGCACCCAAGCCCTTGCCATGCCTGGACATGAGCGAGCCGATGCTGGAGCGACTGCGCGGGGCGCGGGTCTGGGTGCTGGATAACGACGCGGCGATCTGCGCCGGCATGCGCACGTTGCTGGAGGGCTGGGGTTGCCAGGTGGTGACGGCATTGTCGGAACAGGACCTGGCGCGCCAGGTGGACAACTACCATGCCGAGGCCGACTTGCTGATCGCCGACTATCACCTGGACCACGATCAGAACGGCGTGGACGCGGTGGCGCGGATCAACGCCTGTCGCGCCTCAGCGATCCCGGCCATGATGATCACGGCCAACTACAGCAACGAACTCAAGCAGCAGATCCGCGAGCGCGGCCACACCTTGATGCACAAGCCGGTGCGGCCGATGAAGTTGAAGATCGCGATGAGTCATCTGTTGGGTCTGCCCCGCAACCCTTGAGCCGAACCCGATTCTGTGGCGAGGGAGCTTGCTCCCGCTGGGGCGCGAAGCGGCCCTGAAACCTGAGAACTCGGTCTGCCTGTCAGATCCATGGGGCTGCTGCGCAGCCCAGCGGGAGCAAGCTCCCTCGCCACAGGGGACCAGGGGGTATCTGTTCAGCGCCGCAGGTAAGCCCCGAAATCAATGTCCCCGGCACTGAGGATCGCCTGCACCCGGTTGTGTACGTTGAGCTTGCGCAGGATCGCCGAGACATGGGCCTTGACCGTGGTTTCGGCGATGTCCAGGGTGTAGGCGATCTGCTTGTTCGACTCGCCCTTGGTCATGCGTTCAAGCACCAGCAGTTGCTTGCGGGTCAGGGCCTGGAGCAGTTCCGGGGGGAACGCCGGGGTTTCGTTCAGGCGCCGGCCCATCGGGCTTTTCTGGGTACGGATGATGTCTGGCGGCAGGTACACGTTGCCATTGAGGATTTGCTCGATGGCGTCGGTCATCTGTGAGCGTGGCGAGGATTTAGTGATGAACCCCACCGCACCATAAGTGATGGCTTGCAGCACCACCTGCTTGTCCTGCTCGGCGGAAACGATCACCACGGGAATCGTCGGCGCCTCGTTGCGCAGATTGATCAGGCCATTGAGCCCATGCATGCCCGGCATGTTCAGGTCCAGCAGGATCAGGTCCAGGTCGTCGTGTTCGCGGGTCAGTGCCAAGGCGCTGTCCAGGTCGGCGGTTTCCATCACCTCGCTGCCAGGAAATCCGTCGCTGATGACGTTGTGGATGGCTTCGCGAAACAGTGGGTGATCGTCGGCTATCAGGATTTTATACATGGCCATTCACCTCGTTATTGTCTTATGGGCAGAGCAGTTGCACGCAGTATTCAACATCACGGAAAGGGCTCGGGCCGGGCTGCTTGCACGGGCAGGTTGGCCGCTTCCCAGGCATCGAGGCCATCGCGATACCAGTACAGTTGCTTATAGCCCATGGCAGCGGCGCGTTTTACCGCGTTCCAGCTCAACCAGCAATCGGAGCGGCAATAAAAGACCAGCGGTTGGTCCGTCCGCCCGGCGGTGGCCTTGCGCAAGTGCTGGCTGAAGTAATCTTGCCAGGCCGGGTCCAGGTCGCCGTCGCCGGTGTTGGCCAGCCACAGGCTGCCTGGAAGATTGGCATGGGGTTCGTTGTCGATAAAGCGTCCCTGGACCCACGGCCGGCGGTAGACGTCGATCAGGAGGGGCGGCGAGGGTTGTTCGAGCAGTTGCTGCAAGGCGGGCGTATCGAGGGTCTGCGCACCGTCAACGGCGGCGGGTGTCGGGCTGCGGTATTGGGCAATGCGATAGCCCTGCGGGGAAAACAGCAGCGTATCGGCCTGGGCGGCATTCAGCGCCAGGCCCAGCAAGACCATCGCCAGCAAACGGGGCATAGGATTTATCCTTTTTGTTATGCGCCCATTACATGCCAGGGTGAAGGTCTTGTGAATGCGACCATAGACAGGAAAACCGGTACTAAAGTAGTAATTTGGATATATGCAGGTCGACACAGCCCTGTGGGAGCGGGCTTGCTCGCGAAAGCGGTGATTCAGCTTGAATCAATGTTGAATGTGCCGCCGTCTTCGCGAGCAAGCCCGCTCCCACAGGGCCTGGCGCTAACTGGTTCAACCCGCCTTGCGCAACGCCGCTTGCTGCGGATTGAAGGTCCACACCGCCAGCAACGCAAACAGCAACGTCAGTCCCACGCACACCGCCATCGCCAACGGGTTGAACTGTTCGTACAGGGCAAAACGTACCAACTCCACCCCATGGGTGAACGGATTGACCGCGCACAGCCAGTACAGCCAAGGACTGGCCTCGAGCATTTTCCACAACGGATACAGCGCCGAAGACAGGAAGAACATCGGAAAAATCACGAAATTCATCACCCCGGCGAAGTTCTCCAGTTGCCGGATGGCGTTGGACAGCAACAGGCCCAGGGCACTGAGCAGCAGCGCCACCAACAGCAGGGCCGGCAAGGCCATTAGCAGGCCCATGGTCGGCGGCTGGATGCCATACAGCCAAGCGATGGCGAGAAACGCATAGACCTGCAACAGCGAGATCAGCGAAGTCGCCAGCAACTTGCTCGCCAGCAGGAAAGCCCGGGGCAGGGGACTGGTGAGCAATACGCGCATGCTGCCCATTTCCCGGTCATAGACCATCGACAGCGAACCCTGCATGCCGTTGAACAACAGGATCATGCAGGCCAGCCCCGGCACGATGTACACCTCGTAGGGGACGTAGGTGTCATAGGGCGCAATGATCGCAATACCGAGGGCCGCGCGAAACCCGGCGGCGAACACCAGCAACCACAGCAGCGGCCGCACCAGGGCACTGAGCAGTCGCGTGCGTTGCAGCACGAAGCGCAGCCACTCGCGCGTGACGATCCCGCTGAAACAATGCCAGTACGCGCTCATGGCTGGACTCCGGAGGCAGTCAAACGGTTAAAGGCCGAACCCAGGGTGCCGCCATGTTCCAGGCTCACCGCGTCGGCCTGCCCGCTGGCGACCAGGCGGCCCTGGTGCACGATCAATAGATCGTCGCTGGGTTGCACCTCGTCCAACAGGTGAGTGGTCCAGAGCACGCTGATGCCGTGTTCGCTGCACAGTTGCCGAATATGCAGGCCGAGGGCCAGGCGGCTGGCCGGATCAAGGCCGACGCTGGGTTCGTCCAGCAGCAGCAAGCGCGGTTCATGCAACAGGGCCCGGGCGATTTCCACCCGGCGCCGATGCCCTCCGTTGAGGTCGCGCACCCGCTCATGGCGGCGCTCGGTCAGGTGCTGGCGGGCCAGTTCGGCATCGAGACGGGCGCTGCCATGACGCCGCGAAAAACCATGCAACGCCAAGTGGTAGCGCAGGTTTTGCTCAATGCTCAAGTCCAGGTCCAGGGTGCTCTGTTGGAACACCACGCCCAACTGGCGCAGGGCCGGCCGGGGCGATTTTTGCAGTGAATGCCCCCCGACGCGGATATCGCCGCGTTGCAGATCGTACAGGCGCGTGAGCAGGGCGATCAGCGTCGACTTGCCGGCTCCGTTGGGCCCCAGCAGCGCTGCGAAACGCCCGGCGGGCAGGTTGAAAGTCATGCGTTTGAGGGCTTCGCGTGCGCCGTAGGCAAAGCTCAGGTCAATCACCTCAAGGGCGTTCATGGTGTCACCACCACGCCCCACGGATAGCGCCCGACCTTCACCGACTTGAGCACCTTGCGGCTCTGTACATCAATCACCGAGACATCGCCGCTGACGCCATTGGTTGCTAGCAATTGCTTCTGGTCCGGGGTGAACGCTAACTGCCAGACCCGTCGGCCCACCAGCAGGTAATCCAGCACTTCGAAGGTCTTGGCATCGATGACTGCCACGTGATTGGCCGGGCCCAGGGCAACGAAGGCGAACTTGCCGTCGGCGCTGAGCTTGATGCCCACCGGTTGCACCTTGTCCGGGTGCACACCCTTGATCTGGAACGTCAGGGTCTTGAGGATTTTGCGCGTCGCCACGTCGAGAATCGTCAAGGTCCCGCCGATTTCCGCCGAGGCCCAGAGCTGTGAGCCGTCGCGGCTGAACTCGACGAAACGAGGCCGCTGGTCGACCAGGGTGCTGTCGGCCAGGGTCTGGGTGCTGGTGTCGATCCAGTGCAGCATGTTGGTGGTCTCACTGGTGTTGACCGCCCACCTGCCATCGGGGCTGACCGCCATGCCTTCGGGCTCGACGCCCACGCCGATCTGCCCCAGCACTTCGGAGGTCTGGGTGTCGATCACCGTCACCAGGGCGTCGTCCTCGTTGGAGACGTAGAGCCAGCGGTCGTTGGGGTGCAGGGCGAATTGCTCCGGGTCTTTGCCGGAGGGCAGTTCCTTGATGATCTTGCGTGTGGCCACGTCCATCACCTGGACCCGGTCCGAATCACTGGCGCAGATGTACAGCAGGCGATTGTCGTGGGAGAGCAGCAGGCCTCGGGGACGCTGGCCCACCGGCAGGGTCTCGATGACTTCCAGGCTCTGCATGTCGATCAGGCTCAGGCTGTTGTCTTTCTCGTTGGAGACCCAGGCGATGCTGGCGGCGGCGGGACCGGCGGCAAGCAACGCAGCGCCCAGGGCGAAGGCTTGGCAGAGCAGGGCCGGGTAAAACGGCGGGCGGCGCATGGCGGTTTCCTTATTGTTGTTATCGATCAGGGATAGCGGCAGTTCACTTCGGGCTGGTCGTAGCCCAAGCTGTCCATTTCATTGGTGGGGTGCAGAAAACCTTCCTGGGGCGAAGTGCTGACCAGCGCGCGCGGCTGGACCAGCTCGATCGGCTGGCGCAGTTGGCCGTTCCATGGCCGATAGCTGAGCTTGCGGCCTTTGAAACCGTCCAGGGGCAATTGCTCGCTGAGGGCCAGTTGGCGGATCGCGAACGGGTCGTCCTGCCGCAACTTGCTCACGGCGGCGGCGATGCTGCGCACAGCGATCCAGGCGGCAAAATCCCGGTCGTTCATCCAGCGTCCGGCCAGGGCTTCGAAGCGTTTTTGCAGTTGCGCCGCGCCGTAGGTTTCCACGGTCTTGTGCCAGCCGGTGGGTGTCAGCCCTTGGGTGCCGGCCACCGGGCGGGGAAACCAGGTCTGGTAGGGCACGTATTCGCCGAAGTCGCCGCGTTCGTCGGCCACCAGCACCACGTCGTACTCGGCTGTCTGGGTGAAGAGTGGCATGTCGGCCTGGGCGCTGCGGCGCTGGTCGTTGTCGAACTGCCAGGGTTTTTCCGCGACGATTTTCATGCCGAAGCGTTTCATGGCCCGGCGCAGTGCGGCGGCGTAGGCCTGGTCCTCGGGCGTTTGGCCGACGATGAGCAAGGCTCGCTGCCATTTGCGCACCACGCTGAACTGCACCAGCGCATCGGCGAGCATCGCGCGGTCGGGCAGGCTGTGCAGCACGTTGCCCAGGCAGTCGGTGGTGCGCAGGCTGTCGTCGGGGCTGCCGGCGTTGAACAGGAGGCTATCGGGAAAAGCGGCACTGAGTTGGCGCAGGGTGTCGGCAGGGGCGTTGACCACGAACAGCCGCAGGCCTTGGTCGTGTTGCGTCCGGGCGGCCTGGAGCAGTGCCTCGGGACTGTCGACGCTGGCGCTTTCCAGACGGTAGTCATGCTTGAGGAAACGCCCGGTGCTGTTGCTGTCGATGATGGCCAGCTCGGCGCCGCGCAAACCGGCATCGGTGGGTTCGGCAATCACGTTGGACAGCAGCGGCCCTGGGTCGGGGCGATACCCCAGGTAGCCGATGCGCACCTGCAACGGGGCAGCATCGCCCCCATGAGCGGAGGCCGCTGCCAGCAGAAAAACCAGGGCGTAACCGACGAGCCGGCGCATGACATCCTCCATTGCAGGTAGCGCCAGCATAGGAACCCCGTGGCCGTGGGGAAATATGCAGAAAGTACCGCCGGGGCAGTACCAAGGTAGTAACTCAACGGGGATGGCAGGGTTTTACGATGCAAGGCAATCGTCATCATCTGGAGCGACAGACCATGCGGATTCTCAAGACCCTGCTGCTGCCGTTTCTGTTGATTCTGAGTTTGATCGGGGTTGATCGGCTGCCCGGTAAACACGGATTGTGCGATCGCCAAAGAACATGCAAACAACCCGGATCTCCTGTGGGAGCGGGCTTGCTCGCGAAGGCGGCAGCATTGTCGAAATCGACGCAAGATGATCCACCGCTTTCGCGAGCAGGCCCGCTCCCACAGGGGATTTGCGTCCGGAGCTGGGGGTGTGAGTTTGTCCCAGCAATGGAACGCTAAGCATGTCGGCCCTCTGGCGAATCAACCTCTGGGTCACGGCGTTTTTTGCCCTGGTGACCCTGGCCTGCGCCATCCTGTTGTTGCATCAGGCTGTCGCTGACGTGAAGCGCGAGCTGCAATCGGCCGAGTCGGTGGTGCATTACCTGCGCGAAACCGCCGAGCGCGATCCGGCCAGCCTCCAGTCGCGGTTGACCGGCAGCCTGCGTCATGTGCGGGTTCATTGGCTTGCGCCAGGGGCCGCGCTTGCGGCGGATGAAGGCGGGATCCAGGCCTGGCTGGGCCGTCACTTGCTGGACGATGGCCCTGCTGCGCAGGTGGTGGACCTGCGTGACGGTCGGCGGGCGTGGATTGCCGTCGATCCGAAGGATGAGATCGAGGAAATTATCGATTCGCTTGTGCAACTGCTGGGCGTCTGCGCGATGGCGCTGTTGCTCAGCCTGCTGGTGATTCGCTGGGGCGTGCGCCGGGGCATGCGCTGGCTGGACGAGTTGCTGCATGCGCTGCGCCAGGTGTCTGCCGGGAACTTACAGGTGCGCTTGCCCGCTGAAGGTGTCCCGGAGGCGCAGCAACTGGCGGGGCATTTCAACCGCATGACTACCGGCCTGGCCCAGGCCCGGGCGGACAATGCCCGGCTCACCGAGGCCTTGTTGGCCGTGCAGGAAGAAGAGCGCCGCCAACTGGCGCAAACCCTGCACGACGACCTGGGCCAGTACGTGGCGGGCATTCGCGCCCGGGCCTGTCTATTACGTTTGGTGGCCGATCAGCCGGCATCGCTGGCGCAGACTGTCAGCCAGCTGGAAGATCATTGCGAGCACCTGCACCAAGGGTTCCGAGCGTTGGTGCATGACCTGTACCCGGTGGTGCTGCAGCACCTGCCGATGGGCGACGCCATCGCTTCGCTGGCCGAGCAATGGCAAAAAAACCAAGGCATTCGCTGTCGTCTTTGGGTCGATGAGGTGCTGCCGCAGCTGTCCGCACCGGACAAGACTCATCTGTATCGCCTGTTGCAGGAAGCGCTGACCAATGTGGCCCGGCACGCGGACGCAACCGAGGTGCGGATTCGCCTGCGACATCGCGCAGGACACCTGCGTTTGCTGATACGCGACAACGGCCGCGGGGCGACGCAGCCAGCGCGCGCTGGGGTTGGTCTGCATTCGATGGCTGAACGAGCCCGTAGCCTCGGTGGCGAGCTGCGCATCATCAGTCGACCGAATTGCGGGTGGGCGTTGGCTTTGAACATACCTTTGGAGGCGTAATGAACATCTTGTTGGTGGACGACCATGCAGTGGTTCGGCAGGGCTATGCGAGTCTTTTGCGAGCGCTGATGCCGCAGCTGCAGGTCCGGGAAGCAGCCACCGGTGAGGAGGCGCTGAGCCAGGTCCAGGAGCAAGTGCCCCACCTGGTGATCATGGATTTCAGCCTGCCGGGCATCAGCGGCCTGGAAACCACCCGGCGCTTGCGCCAGCGTCTGCCGCAACTGCGGGTGTTGTTCTTCAGCATGCACGATGAGTTGCCGTTGGTGCGCCAGGCGCTGGACGCCGGTGCCGCCGGCTACCTGACCAAGAACTCGGCGCCCCAGGTGTTGATGGAGGCGGTGCGACGGGTACTGGCCGGGCATGCTTACATCGAGCCGTCCCTGGCCACGCAACTGGCCTGCGCCAACTCCCGGGACAACACCGACCCGCGCCTGCAATGCATGACCCAGCGAGAGCTGGAAATTTTCGTCATGCTCGCCAAAGGCACCCCCGCGCGCACCATCGCCGAACAGCTGTGCATCAGCGCCAAGACCGTGTCCAACCACCTGACACTGCTCAAGAGCAAGCTACAGGTCAGCTCCCATGCGGAATTGGTGCACTTGGGGATCGATATGGGGGTGGTGCGGGTGGCGGGGTAGATTCCGGGTTCCAGTGAATGATCATTGTGGCGAGGGGATTTATCCCCGTTGGGCTGCGAAGCGGCCCCTGAAACAGCTCGTCCAATGAGCCTGACACCCCGAGTTGTCAGGCTTTGGGGCTGCTTCTCAGCCCAGCGGGGATAAATCCCCTCACCACAGGATTGTGTGTCTGCGCAGACTTCATTGATCCCACGACGTTGGACATCCCGTACACCCGCGCATATTCGCATCCTGGTAATTCCCGTAGTGCTGGCGTGAACCGCTCAGGTTGGCGTCTTCCAGATTGCTTTCGCCGAGCTTGGCTTCCTGCAGGTTGGCGTCGCGCAGGTCGGCGCCCTTGAGGTCGGCCTTGCTCAACCAGGCCATCTCAAGGTCGGCAGCCTGCAGATTGGCCTCGGTCAGCTTGGCGCCGGACAGTCGAGCGAACTGAAGGTAGGCGGCCGTCAGGTCGGCACGCTGGAATTGCGTCTCTTGGGCGAACAGGCCCCAACCCTGGATTGCCTTGAGCGTGGCGCCGCTGAAGTCGGCCAGGCGCAAGTTACTTTGCTGCAGGCTGGCGCGGGTCAGGTTGGCGCCTTGCAGGTTGGCCCGTTCCAGATTGGCTAGGTCCAGCCGTGCATGACGCAGGTCGGCGTTGCGCAGGTCGGCGCCGCTGAGATTCATTTTGCGCAGGTCCTGGTTGGCCAGCCGGGCGCCACGCAGGTCGGCGCCAGGGCATTGGCTGGATTCGGCGATGACGCAGCCGTTGAGGGTAAGGGGGGGGTCGGTGTCGTCGGCGTTGGCAAAGGCGCCAACGAACAGAAGCAGCAATGACAATGATTTCATGGTATGAGCTCTAGCAATTGTGGGAGCGGGCTTGCTCGCGAAGAGGCCAGCACAGTCAAAATATTCATTAACTGAACCACCTCATTCGCGAGCAAGCCCGCTCCCACTGAGGACATAGGGAGGTCAGTGCTACTTTTGCGCCGTCGCTTTATCCCAACTCGGAATCTTGAACACCCAGAACGACCCACCCTGGGCGACGGGTTTGGTCAGCTCGGCCATGTCGCCGCCCCACAACGGCACGGCACCGCCGTAGCCGACGGTCACGCCAATGAATTGCTCGCCGTCCTGTTCCCAGGTGATGGGCGGGGAGACGATGCCGCTGCCGGTCTGGAATTTCCACAGCTCCTGTCCCGTCTTGGCATCAAAAGCCTTGAAAAAGCCGTCGCCGGTGCCGGTGAACACCAGGTTGCCTTTGGTCGCGAGGACGCCGGCCCACAGTGGCAGCGGTTCTTTGTGCTCCCAGACCACCTTGCCGGTGGTGGGGTTCATCGCTCGCAGGGTGCCGACGTGATCGTCATACATCCGCTTGATGCGAAAGCCCATGCCCAAGTACGCAGAGCCCTTTTTGTAATTCACTTCCTCGGTCCAGTATTCCTCTTTCCACTGGTTGCCGGGGACATAGAACAGCCCAGTGTCCTGGCTGTAGGCCATGGGGTTCCAGTTCTTGCCGCCGAGGAAGGGTGGCGAGACTTCCACCGGTTTGCCCTTGGTTTCACCGGGCAATGGCTTGGCCGGACGCTGCCCTGGGTTCTCCACCGGGCGACCGGTCTTCAGGTCGATGTGGCTGGCCCAGGTGATGTTGTCGACGAAGGGGAAGGCGTTCTGCAGTTTGCCGTTGTTGCGGTCCACCACGTAGAAGAAACCGTTGCGGTCGGCGTGGGCGGTGGCCTTGGTCACCTTGCCGTCCTTGTCCTTGTAGTCGAACAGCACCAGCTCGTTGTTACCGGAAAAATCCCAGGCGTCGTTGGGGGTGTGTTGATAGAACCACTTCACTTCGCCAGTGCTCGGGTCGACGCCGACCTGGCCGGAGGTATAGAGGCTGTCATAGTCGTGTGGGTTGCCATCCTTCGCGGTGCGGGCCCATGTATTCCATGGGCCGGGGTTGCCCGCGCCGACGATGATGGTGTTGGTCTCGGCGTCAAAACTGGCGCTCTGCCAAGGCGCGCCACCGCCATGGCTCCAGGCTTCGACCTTGCCGGTTTCGGTGGTTTTGTCGTCGGGCCAGGACGGCGCCTTGACGTCGCCGGTCGGGGTGCTGTCCTTGCCGTTGAGGCGGCCCATGTGGCCCTCGACGAAAGGTCGCATCCAGACTTCCTCACCGGTATCCGGGTCGCGGGCAAACAACTGCCCGACCACGCCGAACTCGTTGCCGGAACTGCCATGGATCAGCAGCACCTTGCCGCTGGTCTTGTCCTTGATCAGCACTGGGGCACCGGTCATGGTGTAGCCGCCAGCGTGGTCGCCGAATTTCTTGTTCCACACCACCTTGCCGGTGTTCTTGTCCAGGGCGACCAGCCGCGCATCCAGCGTGCCGAAGTAGATCTTGTCGCCGTAGATGGCCGCGCCGCGATTGACCACATCGCAGCACGGGCGAATGTTGTCCGGCAGCCGGTGATTGTAGGTCCACAGGCGCTTGCCGGTCTTGGCGTCGAGGGCGAATACCCGCGAATAGGATCCGGTGACGTACACCACGCCGTCGCTGACGATGGCCTGGGATTCCTGGCCGCGTTGCTTCTCGTCACCGAACGAGTAGGACCAGGCCGGTGTGAGCTTGAACACGTTCTTGTCGTTGACCTGGGCCAATGGGCTCCAGCGCTGGGCGTTGGTGCCCATGCCGTATTGCAAGACGTCCTTGGTGGTGAGGTGGTCGTTGGCGATGTCTTCCCAGGTCACGGCTGCGTTGGCATGGGTGCTCAACGACAGACTGCCGGCCAGCAGCAAGGCAACGGTCAGGGAGGAGAGGGCGGGTAGCGTTTTTATTCTCATGGTGGCAGTTCCCAGTGAAAGGTTTTGGCCTGACTAGGGTGAGTTGCGCCACGACCCGGCCGATACGGAAAAAGTCCCGCCCTTGCCGGGAAGACTTCCCGAACCGCCTGTCTTTGCGACTTGCTTCGGATGGCTTGCTACCAAGGAACTACACCGCGGCCACCAAAGCAGCATTCGGCTGGGGCGAGGGGGTTCCTAAGATGACGGCACGGCCTCTGTAGAGAGGTCTTGCGTGCAATCCAGAGGGCATAACAATGACAACAAAACGCAACGCCATCATCGCTTCCGCATTGCTGATTGGGCTGATCGGCGTAGGCTCCGCGTGGGCCCATGGCAACGTAGTGCCCCAGGCAGTGGAAACCAAGGGGCTGACCCCGATCAAGGACACCGGCGTGACCGTGGACGGCGACGGCTGGGCCGCGGTAAACCCCTATCGCACCTCGCCCGAGCATGACCGGGCCCTGGAAATCGGCTCATCGGCCTACAACCAGAACTGCGCCGCCTGCCACGGCCTGGAGGCCAAGTCCGGCGGCATCGCCCCAGACTTGCGGATGCTCGACGCGGCCGAAGCCGGCGATGAATGGTTCGTCGAACGCGTGCGTCACGGCGCGGTGCGCGATGGCCGGGTCTACATGCCGAAGATGGCCGACTACCTGAGCCAGGAAGCCTTGTGGGCGGTGCGCACTTATCTTGACAGCGTGCACGTCGAGGAGTGATCGCCATGCGCCTGTTCGCGTGGGTAGTGTGCGGCTTGTTGCTGTGCGGGCAGGCGGCGCAGGCACAGGTGCGCAGCTACGACCAGATGATCGCTGCCGGTGAGCTGAAAGTGGCCGTCTACAAGGACTTCGCCCCTTACAGTTTTGAAGACAACGGCCAACCCAGGGGCGTAGACGTGGAGCTGGCTCAGGCGCTGGCCAAGGCATTGGGCGTGCGTCTGCAATTGATCTGGGCGCCGCCCGGCGAGAAGCTCGATGACGACCTGCGCGATTACATTTGGCGCGCCAGTCCGCTGCACCACCGACAACTCGCCGATCTGATGATGCGTGTTCCGTACGATCACGACTACGTGCAGAGACGCAACGACATCGGGGAACTGGAAAACGCCCAGGTGGTGATGTTCGGGCCCTACCAGCAAGAGTGCTGGCAGGTGGCGTATGACCGTCGCCGGTTGGATTCGGTGGGCAGCGTCGCGGTGTTCCAGCAGCACCCCATAGGCGTTGAAGTCGACAGCGTGCCGTCGTTCTACCTGACTTCAGTGTTCAACGGCATGCTCAGCGCCAAGACTCGCCATTACCCAGGCGTTGGCCAGGCTTTCAAGGCCATGCAGGCTGGGGAAGTCGACGCGGTCATGGCCATGCGCGCAGAAGTGGATTGGCAAGTGCACGAGGCCGCCGATCCGCAACTGGCCCTGGCGGAAAATGCCTACCCGAACATGGGCAAGCAACGTTGGGAAATCGGCATGGCGGTGCATGAAAGCAACCGACAGCTGGCCTATGCGGTGGAAGAAGCGCTGGAAGGCTTGATCCGCGACGGCAGTGTCAAGACGGTCTATGCCCATTACGGCCTGCGCTATGAAGTGCCGGAAATGTATCAATAGGAGCGCGGGATGAAATGGCCCATGTGGTGCCTGTTGTGGTGCGGCCTGCCGATGATCGCGTTGGCGGCGGTCGAGCCGGGCAAGGATCCGGTGCCCTCGGTGATGTGGGTCTTCTATCACAAGCAACTGCTGGGCGACGCGCCGTTCGTGTTCGACGACCGGGTCCGGTTGCTGGCGCCACCCTTCGCCGAGGATGCGCGCCAGGTGCCGCTGGAAATCGATGCCCGGGCGTTCACCGGCGACGTGGTCCGGATACTGGCCTGGGCCGAACTGAACCCGTTGCCGAAAATCGTCGACTTCCAACCGGGGGAGCGGGTGCTGCCCTGGCTGTCGATCCGCATCCGTATCGAACAAGCCACTCCGCTGCGCGCCGCTGTACAGACCCGCGATGGCCTGTGGCACGTTGGCTCGACCTTGATCGACGCGGCTGGCGGCGGCTGCACCGCGCCCAGTGTGGTGCGTACCCAGGCCGGTTGGGAGGAGCATCTGGGCGAAGTGCTCGGCGCCCGTTATCCCCGTGGTGACGCCAGTCGCCTGCGCCTGCAAGTGGCCCATCCGATGGATAACGGCCTGGTCAGTGGCATCCCTGAATTCTTCCTCAATCAAGCCCAATTACTGGATGTCGACGGCCACGTGCTGGCACGCCTGGAGCTATTCCCGGCGGTCAGTGAAAACCCCAACCTGGGTTTCGACATCCAAGGCCCCGGGCAGACCCGCCTGGTGATGCGCGATAACAGCGGCAACGCCTTCGAAGCGGCGATTCCCTGACTCAAAGGAGCGCGCCATGCGCTGGTTATTGCTGATTCTCATAAGTTGGAACGTGGCTGCATGGGCCGGGACGGATTATTCACTCAAGCCACGGCAAATCGCTGAGGGTACCTGGCTGCTGGAAGGCAGCACCGAAAACTTTGCCAAGGACAATGGCGGCAACATCGTCAACACCGCCTTCATCATCACCGACGCCGGTGTCGTGGTGATCGATACCGGGCCGTCGAAACGCTATGGCGAGGCTTTGCGCCAGGCCATCGCGGCGACCACCGACAAACCAGTGATCCAGGTCCTGCTGACCCATCATCACCCCGACCATGTGCTGGGCAACCAGGCCTTCAGCGACGTGCCCATCGGTGCGTTGGCGGGGACCACGGACCTGCTGCGCCAGCAGGGCGATGCCATGGCGGAGAACATGTACCGGCTGGTGGGCGACTGGATGCGCGGCACCGAGGTGGTATTGCCCACTCAGGTGGTAACGCCCGGTGTGCTCAAAGTGGGTAATCACGCCTTGCGCCTGCTGCAACTGGCCGGGCACACCGGGGCGGACCTGGCGATTCTCGATGACACCACCGGCGTGCTGTTCGCCGGTGACCTGGTGTTTTACGAGCGCGCCCTGACCACCCCCAACAGCCCGGGCCTGGACGTGTGGCTCAACGACCTCGATACCCTGCAAGCCTTGCCTTGGAAACAGATCGTGCCCGGTCACGGCCCACTGGCGACTGACGCCCAGCCCTTTGCCCAGATGCGCGATTACCTGGGCTGGCTCGACCAACTCATGCGCGACGGCGCGGCCCGGGGCGACGACATGGCCGAGATGATCCGCAGCCCCATCCCAGAGCGCTTCGCCGGGATCAGCTTGAGCCGTTATGAACTGATTCGCAGCGTCAGTCATCTCTATCCACGCTATGAGCGGGCGGGGATGAAGCGGGTGGATGCCCAACCGCAATAGCCCTGGCGGTATGAGATCCTGTGGTGAGGGGATTTATCCCCGTCGGGGCGCGAAGCGACCCCGTCTTCAGTCATTTGGTACTGAGTTAACCGAACTGGGGCTGCTGCGCAGCCCAATGGGGATAACCCACCCTCGCCACAAAGGGAGGTGCTCGCCTAATTGAGATCACATTGCCGGACTGTGTCCAAAAGCGCGGTGTTCCAATTCGCCAACCTAACAGTTCTGTTAGTAGTCGCCTGATGAAGTTACCGAATACCCTTCAGTTGCACGTCAACACTTACGAGGGTGTCATCCTATGCCTACCCAACACGAACCGTTGCTCTGTCGATACCATTACGACCCGCTCGACCGTTTGATCGGCTGTACGTTGCTGAATGGGCCTGAATCTCAGCGTTTCTACTGCAAAAAACGCCTGGTCACAGAGATTCGAGGCACGATAAAAAAATCAATATTCCAATACAACGACCAGCTACTCGCGCAACAGTGTCATGGCGTTAAGTTTGACACTGCGCTGCTGATAACCGATTGCCAGCGGTCGGTGTTACACACGCTCAGTGAGAACAGCCAGCGACAACCCATCGCCTATTCACCTTACGGTCATCGCCCCATTGAACGCGGTGTAGCCAGTTTGCTGGGGTTCAACGGCGAACGAGCGGATCCGGTGACCGGGCATTATTTATTGGGTAATGGGCGTCGGGCGTTCAGCCCGGTGTTGATGCGATTTAACAGTCCAGACAGTTTTAGTCCGTTTGGGGAAGGTGGGCTAAATGGATATACATACTGCTTGGGTGACCCGATTAATAGATGCGATCCTACAGGGAACTCTCCACTGGCATGGGTAGGCCTGAAAACAAAGCACGTGGGTGAAGGTCTTTGGACAAAGAAAGGGGTCACCAGCTTTGAAGGAAAACGTGCGTTAAAAAGAATTCAAGCTTTAGATGAAGCGATTGAGGCGATTAAACGTGATGCTCAGAGGCAGCTCTTCCAAGCAGATAAGAAGGTATTGAACGCGGGGGGCGGCCCCAAAAAAAACACCACGCCACAAACCGGAATCCGACTTGATAACCTTGCTTATAAGGCGGCGCGCCCTGAAGAACATCCGTTTTCTTCACTGGCAGGCAAATTCAAAGAACCTTATTTAGAGCCGATGCAGCGCCAAGCGGGCATCGAACAAACTAAGCATCGTGGTATCTTCGATTATTTGGAGAAGAAGGTAGCGGATAAAAACGAGTATCTTGCAGACGCCCTAGAAGACAACAGTCTCAAGTTCGACGAGGAAATAGTTGATGCATATAAACGTAGGTTGCGATTGTATGCACTGAAAGCTAGGTCTCAGTCTGATTTGGTTGCAGAGCAAAACCGAATTCGCAATAAATACTTGACTTATTTTCCTTAAGGGCATCGCCCCGGAAATAGTTGAATCCGTATCGCGCTAGACTGCAATCAGCCACATTTCAAGAGGTTGCTACATTGGTGAAAGAACGTAACCGAGCTCACGCAAAGTACTTGCGCGGTGGATAGAAAGACCTTAAGCAGACTGCATTGGACAGATGCCCAAGGAATTGTGGGGTTTTACCGACGAGACCGCCGCACAAACGTCAGGGTGCTCAAATAAGAGGGAGCAGTTGCTCATTCCTTCACCACGGAGGCGTTGCGTTGGCCGACCAAGCCGCCTTTGGCATGTACCAAGGAACTAGAAAACTCAACACTGCGGGCAATTGTTGCCAGAGGCCCTGAGCCCAAGAATCTGCGACAGACCGGGAAAATTTCCCGGGTATAACAATAACCGCAGAGGTAGCCGTCATGAGTCATCCCGCACGTCGCCAACCGTTCGCCGTGAGCCTGCTGCTCAGTGCCATGCTGCTGTCCGGTTCGGCCCTGGCCGCCGTGACCGATCAGGAAATTCTCCAAGACCCAAAAAATACCCAGCAGATCGTGACCAACGGCTTGGGTGTACAGGGCCAGCGCTATAGCCCGCTCGACACGCTCAACATCGATAACGTCAAGGACCTGCGCCCGGTCTGGGCGTTCTCCTTCGGTGGCGAAAAGCAGCGAGGCCAGCAGGCCCAGCCGATGATCAAGGACGGGGTGATGTACCTCACCGGTTCCTATTCTCGGGTGTTTGCCGTGGATGCACGCACCGGCAAGAAGCTGTGGCAGTACGATGCGCGCCTGCCCGATGACATTCGTCCATGCTGCGACGTGATCAACCGTGGTGTGGCACTGTATGGCGACCTGGTGTTCTTCGGCACCCTCGACGCCAAGCTGGTGGCCCTGAACAAGGACACCGGCAAGGTGGTGTGGAGCAAGAAGGTTGCCGACCATAAGGAAGGCTACTCCATCAGCGCCGCGCCCCTGGTCGTCAACGGCAAGCTGATCACCGGCGTGGCCGGTGGCGAGTTCGGTGTGGTGGGCCAGATCAGCGCCTACGATCCGAAGAACGGCGATTTGCTCTGGACTCGTCCGACGGTGGAAGGGCACATGGGCTACGTCTACAAGGACGGCAAGGCGGTCGAGAACGGTATCTCCGGCGGCGAAGCCGGCAAGACCTGGCCGGGCGATCTCTGGAAAACCGGCGGCGCGGCGCCTTGGCTGGGCGGCTACTACGATCCGGAAACCAACCTGCTGCTGTTCGGCACTGGTAACCCGGCGCCGTGGAACTCCCACCTGCGTCCTGGCGACAACCTCTATTCTTCGTCGCGCCTGGCACTGAACCCGGACGACGGCACGATCAAGTGGCACTTCCAGAGCACGCCGCACGACGGCTGGGATTACGACGGCGTCAACGAGCTGATTTCGTTCAACTACAAGGAAGGCGGCAAGGAGATCAAGGCTGCGGCCACCGCTGACCGTAACGGCTTTTTCTACGTCCTTGATCGCACCAACGGTAAGTTCATCCGTGGCTTCCCGTTCGTTGACAAGATCACCTGGGCCACTGGCCTAGACAAGGATGGCCGACCGATCTACAACGAGGCCAGCCGTCCGGGCGCACCGGGCAGTGAAGCGAAGGGCAGCTCGGTGTTCGTCGCACCGGCGTTCCTCGGCGCGAAAAACTGGATGCCGATGGCCTACAACCAGGACACCGGGTTGTTCTATGTGCCGTCCAACGAATGGGGCATGGACATCTGGAACGAGGGCATCGCCTACAAAAAAGGCGCGGCATTCCTCGGGGCCGGTTTCACCATCAAGCCGCTGAACGAAGATTACATCGGCGTGTTGCGGGCCATCGATCCGAAGACCGGCAAGGAAGTCTGGCGCCACAAGAACTATGCGCCGCTGTGGGGTGGGGTGTTGACCACCAAGGGTAATCTGGTCTTCACCGGCACGCCTGAAGGGTTCCTGCAGGCCTTCAACGCCAAGACCGGGGAAAAGGTCTGGGAATTCCAGACCGGCTCCGGCGTGCTCGGTTCGCCCATCACCTGGGAAATGGACGGCGAGCAATACGTCTCCGTGGTCTCCGGCTGGGGTGGCGCGGTGCCGTTGTGGGGCGGCGAGGTCGCCAAACGCGTGAAGGACTTCAACCAGGGCGGGATGCTCTGGACCTTCAAGTTGCCGAAAGAGTTGGTGGCCAAGCGCTGAAGTCTGTCTTGCACTGTGGCGAGGGAGCTTGCTCCCGCTCGGCTGCGAAGCAGTCGCCAACCTGGCGGTCCTGGTTTCGTCCAGGAACAGAGGTACGGGAGTGCTCCGCACTCCAGCGGGAGCAAGCTCTTATCAAACAAAATACAACCCATTGTTTTTGCTTCTAAAAATCATGCAGCCTTAACTAATTGCATACCCAACTTTCGGGCTTTGCGCTCCAGAGCCCGCAGTTGGCGTCCCCGGCTTTTCTCCTCAAACTCTTCTATCCCTTTCTCAACGTAGGGTTGGCCTTTGGTGAGCATGGCGTAAATCAATCGCGCCAGTTGATGAGCCGTCGCCTTGATCGCGCAACTAGTGTCCATCCGCGTCAGGCGGGCACGGTGGCTGGCGCCAATAAAACTTTTATCCTGCCGTGCGTTGGAGGCCGCTTGCTTGAGGGCTTGGGCGGCTCGATTGATGATTTTAGGCGCTTTACCAGGAAGCGGTTTGCCTCCTGATATTCGCGTGGGAGGGGCCAGACCAAGCCAAGAGCTTAAGTGCTGCGAGGTCGGGAAACGTGATAAGTCCGGCCCCAGTTCGCTGGCGAGTACCAACGCAATATCAATACCGATGGTGGGAATGGCCGTTAAATCCACGCCCATGACCTTGATCAGTGCCTGGTGTAGCGCCAGTTGTTGATCGGCTGAGCGATGTGCACTGCGCAAGGGCTTGCAAGGCAGTCCTGTCTCCGGCTGAAGAACTGGAAGTCGCGCTAGCGCCTGGGCAATGGCTTGATCGCATTCAGCGATCTGCTTTTCCAAGAAGTCATGGCACGCCAGCTCCTGGCCTAGCGCATGTAGATGCTCTGCCCGCCAGTTGCCATGCAAGCTGCGAGCGATGGTTTCCTGATCGGCCTTGATCCGTCCGTCGCGCAAGGCTGAAAGCTTTTCAGGGGAACGCTCGCCTTGGACGATAGCCCGCAAGATCTTCAAACCCGTCACCCCGGTGATGTCACTGATAACCTGGGCCAACTGGATGTTCATCTGACTCAAGGCCTTCTGCATACGATTGATCGACTTGGCTTGGTCGCAGACTTTATTGGCGCGCTGGCGGACCAATGAACGCATCGAACAGATCTCATCAGAAGGGCGAAAAGCGCCGCTGAGCAGGCCGTGCGTCATGAGTTGCCAGATCCACTGGCAATCAAGCACATCGGATTTGCGCCCAGAGGTCTGCCGCGTAGCACGTGAGTTAACCAGATAAACCTCAAAGCCACGCGCATCCAGCACTTCGAAAAGCGGAATCCAGTAAACGCCCGTCGCCTCCATGGCCACGACACTGATGTTCAACGACTGGAGCCAGTCGGCCAGTGCGATCAAATCGTCGGTAAACGTGGAGAATTGACGGACAGCAGGATCGTACTGCTCTGGGTTTACAGCGACCCAATGCTCACGGCTTCCCACGTCAATACCGGCACAGTGGTGATGAATAATCTCAAAACGCTTTTGGTTCTTGCGCGCCATGGCAATTCCTCGCAGGATTGAATGACGCGCGCGGGGTACACGGTG